>NZ_JRMH01000002.1:600000-851331 GCF_000803315.1 Pectobacterium actinidiae | reverse complement strand
CTCATGACACTATGGATTCATGTCATGATAGTGTGTCGAAACACACTGGGTTTCCCCATTCGGGTATCGTCGGGTATAACGCTTCATATCAGCTTACCGACGCTTATCGCAGATTAGCACGCCCTTCATCGCCTCTGACTGCCTAGGCATCCACCGTGTACGCTTAGTCGCTTAACCTCACAACCCGAAGGTGTCTTGAAAGACACTATCGCGCTGCGATTATTTGAGAGACTCATTGACAGACTGATGCATCACTCACACCACATTACTGTCGTGTCAGTATGTTCAGCTGTCATGTTTCAATTTTCAGCTTGTTCCAGATTGTTAAAGAGCAAAATACTTCGCAGCATACTGTTTCCAATACACTCTGAAGTCTTTTATGTTGCAAGTAGTAATGGTGGAGCTATGCGGGATCGAACCGCAGACCTCCTGCGTGCAAGGCAGGCGCTCTCCCAGCTGAGCTATAACCCCATCGTTGCTTACAGATACCTTAGATACCACTCACGGAAGAGTTGGTAGGCCTGAGTGGACTTGAACCACCGACCTCACCCTTATCAGGGGTGCGCTCTAACCACCTGAGCTACAAGCCTATTAAGGTATTTCTGCTCGTTATTTTCATCAGACAATCTGTGTGAGCACTTCACTTAACACACATCTTCTTGGTAAGGAGGTGATCCAACCGCAGGTTCCCCTACGGTTACCTTGTTACGACTTCACCCCAGTCATGAATCACAAAGTGGTAAGCGCCCTCCCGAAGGTTAAGCTACCTACTTCTTTTGCAACCCACTCCCATGGGTGTGACGGGCGGTGTGTACAAGGCCCGGGAACGTATTCACCGTAGCATTCTGATCTACGATTACTAGCGATTCCGACTTCATGGAGTCGAGTTGCAGACTCCAATCCGGACTACGACGTACTTTATGAGGTCCGCTTGCTCTCGCGAGGTCGCTTCTCTTTGTATACGCCATTGTAGCACGTGTGTAGCCCTACTCGTAAGGGCCATGATGACTTGACGTCATCCCCACCTTCCTCCGGTTTATCACCGGCAGTCTCCTTTGAGTTCCCGACCAAATCGCTGGCAACAAAGGATAAGGGTTGCGCTCGTTGCGGGACTTAACCCAACATTTCACAACACGAGCTGACGACAGCCATGCAGCACCTGTCTCACAGTTCCCGAAGGCACTAAGGTATCTCTACCGAATTCTGTGGATGTCAAGAGTAGGTAAGGTTCTTCGCGTTGCATCGAATTAAACCACATGCTCCACCGCTTGTGCGGGCCCCCGTCAATTCATTTGAGTTTTAACCTTGCGGCCGTACTCCCCAGGCGGTCGATTTAACGCGTTAGCTCCGGAAGCCACGCCTCAAGGGCACAACCTCCAAATCGACATCGTTTACAGCGTGGACTACCAGGGTATCTAATCCTGTTTGCTCCCCACGCTTTCGCACCTGAGCGTCAGTCTTTGTCCAGGGGGCCGCCTTCGCCACCGGTATTCCTCCAGATCTCTACGCATTTCACCGCTACACCTGGAATTCTACCCCCCTCTACAAGACTCTAGCCTGTCAGTTTTGAATGCAGTTCCCAGGTTAAGCCCGGGGATTTCACATCCAACTTAACAGACCGCCTGCGTGCGCTTTACGCCCAGTCATTCCGATTAACGCTTGCACCCTCCGTATTACCGCGGCTGCTGGCACGGAGTTAGCCGGTGCTTCTTCTGCGGGTAACGTCAATCGATGAGGTTATTAACCTCACCGCCTTCCTCCCCGCTGAAAGTGCTTTACAACCCGAAGGCCTTCTTCACACACGCGGCATGGCTGCATCAGGCTTGCGCCCATTGTGCAATATTCCCCACTGCTGCCTCCCGTAGGAGTCTGGACCGTGTCTCAGTTCCAGTGTGGCTGGTCATCCTCTCAGACCAGCTAGGGATCGTCGCCTAGGTGAGCCATTACCTCACCTACTAGCTAATCCCATCTGGGCACATCTGATGGCAAGAGGCCCGAAGGTCCCCCTCTTTGGTCCGAAGACATTATGCGGTATTAGCTACCGTTTCCAGTAGTTATCCCCCGCCATCAGGCAGTTTCCCAGACATTACTCACCCGTCCGCCGCTCGTCACCCAGAGAGCAAGCTCTCCTGTGCTACCGCTCGACTTGCATGTGTTAGGCCTGCCGCCAGCGTTCAATCTGAGCCATGATCAAACTCTTCAATTTAAGATTTGTTTGATTTGCTGAACTCGTCAGCGATGCTCAAAGAATTAGTCACTGTTTATTCGTAATGAATTTACTGTTGTTCACTCTTCAAGACTTTTTATATCGTCAAGATACGGTCTTGTGAGTGCCCACACAGATTGTCTGATTATATTGTTAAAGAGCAGTGCCACTTCATCGGTGGCGCGGGCTGCATATACTATGCCAATCCGCTTTAAAGTCAAGTCATTACTGACCGCCTTTAGTAAATCTTTTTCCTGTCACCACAACCGCGTGTCGCTGTTGCCGTGTCAGTGGAGGCGCATTATAGGGACTTCTCGGCAGGCCGCAATAGGTATTTTAAAGAAAAATGACTGTTTGCTGCATTCCACAGCAAAACCCCGCCTTATACCTATTTTTGCACAAACTTATCCACAGAAAGCATTCTATTCAAAAATTGACGAGCATCACGCAAACGTTTTCGCTACAATTCACCCCGTTCAAAATCGTCGTATTTTTGCGAACGCTAACTGAATATTTCTCTTTATTCCGCAATTATTGCTCTGACAAAGACGATATTCACATACCGTTCTTTACTGACTACCCAAATCCAAGGGATAACATCATCATGCAACAACGCCGTCCAATTCGCCGCGCTCTGCTCAGCGTTTCTAACAAAGCAGGTATTGTCGAATTTGCTCAAGCTCTGTCCCACCGTGGCGTCGAGCTCCTTTCAACGGGTGGAACCGCCCGTTTGCTGGCCGATGCTGGCTTAGCAGTGACTGAAGTCTCTGACTACACCGGCTTCCCGGAAATGATGGATGGGCGAGTAAAGACCCTGCACCCGAAAGTGCACGGCGGCATTCTGGGACGACGCGATCAAGATGATGCGATCATGACGCAGCACGACATCAAGCCAATTGATATTGTCGTTGTGAATTTGTATCCATTTGCCCAGACCGTCGCTCGAGAGAACTGCACATTAGAAGATGCGGTTGAGAATATCGATATTGGTGGCCCGACGATGGTTCGCTCCGCCGCCAAGAACCATAAAGATGTGGCTATCGTGGTCAAGAGCAGCGACTACAGCGCCATCATTAATGAAATCGACGCCAACGACGGTTCACTGACCTACGAAACCCGTTTCGATTTAGCTATTAAAGCATTCGAACACACCGCCGCTTACGACAGTATGATTGCCAACTACTTTGGTGCTCTGGTTCCGCCTTACCACGGTGATACTGATAAACCATCAGGTAACTTCCCACGTACGTTGAACCTGAACTACATCAAAAAGCAGGACATGCGCTACGGCGAGAACAGCCATCAGCAAGCTGCCTTCTATATAGAAGAGAATATTCACGAGGCCTCTGTCGCCACTTCTACACAGTTACAAGGCAAAGCGCTGTCTTATAACAACATCGCTGATACCGATGCAGCCCTGGAATGTGTGAAAGAATTTGCTGAACCAGCCTGCGTGATCGTTAAACACGCGAATCCATGCGGCGTAGCAATTGGCGACTCAATTCTTGATGCCTACGAGCGTGCCTACAAAACCGACCCAACATCTGCATTCGGCGGCATTATCGCTTTCAACCGCGAGCTGGATGAAGAGACGGCGCAGGCCATCATCAGCCGCCAGTTTGTTGAAGTCATCATTGCCCCCTCTGCCAGTGATACCGCACTGAAGGTGACCGCAGCCAAACAAAACGTACGTGTCCTGACCAGTGGCAATTGGCAGCAACGCGTTCCAGGTCTGGACTTCAAACGCGTCAACGGCGGTTTGCTGGTACAGGATCGCGATCTGGGCATGGTCGATGCGTCTCAACTGCGTGTCGTAACAGAGCGTCAGCCGAGCGAACAGGAATTACGTGATGCCCTTTTCTGCTGGAAAGTGGCTAAGTTCGTTAAATCCAATGCGATTGTGTACGCACGTGACAACATGACCATCGGGATAGGTGCTGGCCAGATGAGCCGCGTTTACTCAGCGAAAATCGCCGGTATCAAAGCGGGTGATGAAGGGCTGGAAGTAAAAGGTTCCGCGATGGCATCTGATGCGTTTTTCCCATTCCGTGATGGTATTGATGCCGCAGCTGCCGTTGGCATTACCTGCGTGATCCAACCGGGCGGGTCTATTCGTGATGACGAGGTCATTACTGCCGCCAACGAACACGGCATTGCGATGATCTTTACCGACATGCGCCATTTCCGCCATTAATTCTGGAGCTGACCGAAATGAACATTTTAGTAATTGGTAATGGCGGACGCGAGCACGCGCTAGCCTGGAAAGCCTCGCAGTCACCGCTGGCGAAACGTGTTTATGTTGCTCCAGGAAACGCGGGCACCGCGCTTGAACCCGCGCTGACCAACGTCAATATCGCGGCAACGGATGTCCCGGCGTTAGTCGCTTTTGCGCAGGAAAACCACATCGATTTAACCATCGTTGGCCCAGAAACACCGTTAGTTATCGGTGTCGTGGATGCGTTTCAGAATGCAGGGCTAAAAATCTTTGGCCCAACGCAAGGTGCTGCACAGTTGGAAGGCTCCAAAGCCTTTACTAAAGATTTTCTGGCACGCCACAACATCCCGACGGCGGAATACCAGAACTTTACCGAAGTGGAACCCGCGCTGGCCTATGTACGCTGCAAAGGTGCACCGATCGTCATCAAGGCCGACGGGTTAGCCGCTGGTAAAGGCGTGATTGTCGCCATGACGTTGCAGGAAGCGGAAAACGCCATTCAGGATATGCTGGCGGGGAATGCCTTCGGCGATGCCGGACACCGTATCGTGGTGGAAGAGTTCCTTGATGGCGAAGAAGCCAGCTTCATCGTGATGGTAGATGGCAAGAACGTGCTGCCGATGGCGACCAGCCAGGATCACAAACGTGTAGGGGATAAAGACACTGGCCCGAATACCGGTGGCATGGGCGCTTACTCGCCAGCTCCGGTCGTAACCGATGAAATCCACCAGCGAGTGATGGATCAGGTAATTTGGCCGACCGTGAACGGCATGGCCGCAGAGGGAAATACCTACGTCGGTTTCCTGTATGCCGGTCTGATGATTTCTACCGATGGTCAGCCAAAGGTTATCGAATTCAACTGCCGCTTTGGCGATCCAGAAACACAGCCAATTATGCTGCGCCTGCGCTCCGATCTGGTGGAACTGTGTCTGGCCGCCTGTGATGGCACGCTGGATCAGAAAGATTCAGTCTGGGATGAACGTCCGTCTCTGGGTGTGGTATTGGCTGCAGGCGGTTACCCGGCTGACTACAACACGGGTGATGTGATTTCCGGTTTACCACAGCAGGATGCCGAAGATGGCAAAGTCTTCCATGCGGGCACTAAGTTGAACGGTATTGATGTTGTCACCAACGGCGGCCGCGTACTGTGCGTCACTGCGTTAGGTAATACCGTCGCTGAAGCGCAACAACGCGCTTATGAAATAGCAGCAGGCATTCAGTGGCAAGGGGTATTCTGTCGAAAAGACATCGGCTACCGCGCCATTGAGCGTGAGCAAGCCTGATAAAAAAAGTTCGGTAAATGATTATCGGTTAAATACTGAAGCCCGGAGAAATCCGGGTTTTTTTATAGCTATTTAGGCTGCCACTGGCAGACATCATCCTCCACCACCAGCAATAACTGTGTCCCTTCTGGCGCTTCCAGCCACGCGACGTTTAGCGGGCGTGTTGCATGCGCTTTTTGCTGAACGATCCATTCACGTGAATCGTTGTCAAAATTAGGGCGAACCACCGTACCGTCACAAGACTGCACCTGCCCTTCCAGCCATTTCCCTTGCTTTAGCCTTACCTTGCCTGCACGCAGTACATCGCTCAATTCCAGCATGCGCTTCGCATCAAACTGGTTGAGCGCGATTTCATCATCAGAAACCGATTCACGTCTTTCGGCAAGCTGTCGCTGCATAAAGCTGACGGTTCCATCTTCTGCAAAGCGCAAACGCATATCTTCTTGCTGCGCCCCGAGCTGATTACGCTCTATCTCGCGTAGCTTATCCTGCTGGAACGAATAACGCGTCACCACCAGAGCATTGCCCTGAAGCGGGTTGTACACGGTGGTCAGCGCCGTCGTATTCTGCGCATCATCCTTGCGCCACAAACGCACAACACCGCGATCGGCAACATAACCGCTGGCGAAAACTTCCGGCGGTGCGGTGCGGCTACTACAAGCTACCACGGCTGTAAGCACGAAGCCTGCGCCACACAAACGTCGTAAAAGCAAAAGGGGCGAAAACGCCCCTCTGCTTAAACTTTTAACCAGCATGGGCTTATTTAACAGCGTCTTTCAGAGCCTTGCCAGAAACAAATGCTGGCACGTTGGCAGCAGCGATTTTGATTTCTTTACCGGTTTGTGGGTTGCGGCCAGTGCGCTCATTACGATGGTTCACTTTAAACGTACCAAAACCAACTAATTGTACTGCATCACCTTCTTTCAGAGACTCGGTAATTGCCGCCAAAGTTGATTCCAAAGCTGCTTTAGCCTGTGCTTTTGACAGATCAGCTTTGTCCGCAATTACATCAATCAGTTGAGTCTTATTCATAAGTTATCCTTACAGTGTGTTTATCGCTTGCTAAGCATCGAGTGCGACGGATATGCCCTTTCCCATTTCAGGGTGTAATAGCACTCTCCTGCATATACGCACCGACAGCCACTTTTTTTACGCCCCCCAAATGTAGACCAGACAGGGTGCGAATGTGAAGCCTTAAGACAGGCCATTTCAGGCCTTAAATCACGTTTTATCGCGTTATTGATGCAAATTTATCCCGATGTTACTACTTCCGGCCTCGCGCAGATCGGAACGGAGCCCTTTGATCAACTCAATATCGCGTTCTTCACAAGCCGCCAACAGGCGGAAAATCTCCCATTGAATATCCCATTCTTCTTCGATTGCAGGCAAAACCTTGAGCTCATCGTCGGTCATTTCTTTACCAGCCTGCGTCATTTCCAGCATGGCAACCGTGCGGATAGACGTTTCGCTAATCGCTATCGCATGTTCCAGCGTTTCACCGCTTAAGCGCGAATGAATCAACTCGCCCAATGCGATACAGGCATCAATAGCCGGGTAGACGCCATAAAGATCATAGTCTTCAGCAGCGGGAATCGCTTCTTCCAGTTTTTCCAACTGGCTATCGAAATTGACCTTCGCATCTTTAACAACCAATGTTTCCCATACCAGATCGAGAATACGACGGTAAACCATCGCGTCGCCGAATTCTGTTTGACGACAAAATTCGTGGTAATTTGGGTACATACGTTCACAAAGACATGCCATGAAAGTGACATGTTGCCAGCTCGCCAGCTTTTCCAGACGTAAATGAATGGGGTTACGTAACATTTTTATGCTCATTAACGGCGACGGACGGCAGTGTACCTGAAATAACAGTGACGCCCTATGCCTGAATTCCTAAAGTTTTACGACAATACGTTAGCCGCTTGCTGCCGTTGCCAACGCACAAATGCAGGACGATTTGATGCGACAGCATCAGCCCAACGGGTCGGCTCCGGTAACCGGTAGCCACGCATACAAGATTGTACCCAGTGCAATGCACTATCCTGACTGACTCGATGCCCCGTCGCCACAAACAGCGGATTACAGCGCGCTTTGCTACGCCATACCCAACCAATCTGCTCGCCCTTATCCAGTAACGGCTGCTGGCTGCCAACGCCTTCCGCTAATGGCTCAAACCGGCCACAAAGCCGACTTTTCGCCACGCCAATCGTGGGAACATCAACCAACAGACCAAAATGGCTGGCAACGCCGAGGCGACGCGGATGGGAAATCCCATGTCCATCGACAAACAGCAGATCCGGTTTCTGTTCAAGCAGCGCCCACGCGGCGAGTAGCCCAGGGCATTCACGAAACGAAAGAAAACCGGGGATATAGGGCATTGTCGTGCTGATACGCGCAATCTTGTATTCTATCAGTTCCAACGAAGGATAGCGCATTACCGCAATTGCAGCGCGAGTTACCGAACCTTCTTGTTCAAAACCAACATCCGCACCCGCGATAAACGCGGGCTGTTCAAAAGGTAAATCGTCGTGGCGAATCACATCAGAAGCGCGGGACAACTGCTCAGCCCGTAGCTGTTGTGTATCAATCACATCACCCCCAGTGAATCATGCGTGATAAGCGCGGGACAACCGATGCACGGCCTCAACAAAAACGCCTGCATGCTCTGGCGGCACATCCTGATGAATGCCGTGACCCAGATTGAAAACATGGCCGTTACCCTGCCCAAACCCAGCGAGGATCGATGCCACTTCCTGCTCGATCCGTGCTGGATCGGCATACAACATCGACGGATCCATATTTCCCTGTAGCGCGACCTTATCGCCTACGCGACGGCGAGCATCGGCAATATCGCTCGTCCAGTCCAGCCCCAATGCGTCGCAGCCGGTTTCTGCCATCGCCTCCAGCCACTGCCCTCCACCTTTGGTGAAGAGCGTAACGGGTACACGGCGGCCTTCATTCTCACGCTGTAAACCATCCACGATCTTATGCATGTAATGCAGGGAGAATTCTTTGTAGTCGCGTCCGCTCAGCGCGCCGCCCCAGGTATCAAAGATCATCACCGCCTGCGCGCCCGCCCGAATCTGCGCGTTGAGGTAAAGAATGACGCTATCAGCCAGCTTATCCAGCAACAGGTGTAGCGTTTTAGGCTCAGCGAACATCATTTTCTTAATGACGGTAAACGCTTTGCTACTCCCGCCTTCAACCATGTAGGTCGCCAGCGTCCACGGGCTGCCCGAGAAACCAATCAGCGGCACTTCACCGGCAAGGTTTTTACGGATCGTCCGCACGGCGTTCATCACATAGCCAAGTTCCTGCTCTGGATCGGGAACTGGCAGGTTAACCACATCGGCATGGGACGTAATAGGGGAACGAAAGCGTGGGCCTTCCCCCGCTTCGAAATAAAGTCCTAAACCCATAGCATCAGGGATCGTGAGAATGTCAGAGAACAAGATCGCCGCATCCAGCGCATAGCGCCGTAAAGGTTGTAACGTGACTTCACAAGCCAGCTCTGCGTTTTTACACAGCGACATAAAATCACCCGCCTGCGCGCGCGTTGCCTTATATTCTGGCAGATAACGCCCCGCTTGACGCATCATCCACACCGGAGTGACATCAACGGGTTGGCGTAATAACGCCCGCAAATAGCGATCGTTTTTCAGATCAGTCATGTTCTTTTCCTTTCAGCCTCACGGCGATTCTACACCGGATAGATGTGATGAAGCGGATGCGTGATAAAACGAACGCTTTATGACACAAATAGTACCACGTCAGCCTTCGTTCTCGTGATAAGCACGGCACAGTACCACCGTATCTTCGATAAGCCGACGCGCTACAGTGCCCGGCGGAGGCAACTGCGGGAGTTGGTCATAGCGG
The DNA here is from genome assembly GCF_000803315.1 of Pectobacterium actinidiae. Taxonomy (NCBI): domain Bacteria; kingdom Pseudomonadati; phylum Pseudomonadota; class Gammaproteobacteria; order Enterobacterales; family Pectobacteriaceae; genus Pectobacterium; species Pectobacterium actinidiae. Next base: position 841,748 of record NZ_JRMH01000002.1, on the reverse strand, counting down.
AACCAGCCCGCGTCACGCAGCTCTTTCGGATCGTGCTTGATGTCTCCCCCCGCATAATCGGCCATAAAAGCCATCATCAGAGAATGAGGGAATGGCCAAGGCTGCGAACTCACGTAACGCAGATTTTTTATCTGAACTTGGCTCTCTTCCATTACCTCACGCACGACCGTCTGTTCCAACGTTTCGCCGACTTCCACAAACCCAGCCAGCACGGTGTACATGTTTCCACGGTGTCGATTGTGCTGCGCCAGCAAAATTTCCTCACCACGGCGAATCGCGACGATGATGCAAGGCGCGATCTGCGGATAATAGCGTTCTTTGCAGTGGTGACATAAGCATGCCAGCTCCGTCTTGCTCCGTACCATTTCATGGCCGCAGTAGCCGCAATAACGATGGGAGCGGTAAAACTCAGCCAGTTGTACGCCTCGTCCTGCGAGCTGGAATAACCCCACGTCCTGATCGATTAGTTGGCGAACCGATGCCATATCCGAATCCCGCCCCTGACAAACCAGCCAGACAGGCAGCCCTTGCCATTCACCGATTTGGCGAGCCGTTTTCCCCTGCAACGACCACTCTATCGCCGTTCCGCGCGGCAATTCTCCCTGAGGTAGCCAGATTTGTATCGCATCGCTAACCACCCACCAGCCAGTTTCATCACCTTTTAGCGTCTGTTCCATATCTTTTTATTGCTCCACTGCCACTTCACTGGCATTTTACATTCAGAGTGATTACATAAGTTTTATAACTGGGATTTCAGTTATTTCTTACCGTTCACGGAGTCAACAATGCTAAACCAGCTACAAAGTCTGACTGAATACGTTGGTGGCAATAATGCGTTAATCGACCAATGGCTACAAGCGCGTAAGCAGCTTCTGGTGGCTTACTATCATCTGGTTGGCATCAAGCCGAACAAGGAAGCGCTTTCTCTTTTGGATGAAGAGGCATTGGATAATTTTTGCCAGAATCTGGTGGACTATCTTTCTACCGGCCACTTTCATTTATACGAAAAAATGCTGCATGAAGCAGCGACACACAGCGAACAAGTATTAGCGCTTTCCACCCAGCTCGACCTCGCCCTGCAAAATAACACGCAGCAAATTATGACGTTTTACGATAGTCACCTGGCGGCAGCCATCGACCATGATAACTGCCTCGAATTCCAGCAGGCACTCTCCCACGTCGGCGAAGCATTGGAAGCGCGTTTTACGTTGGAAGACAGAATGATCCAGCAGGTTTACGACAAATAGTCGTCATTTGACGTTATTTCAGAACATCATCGCACGCTGTGAAGGCACAAGCGGGACGCTTTGACATCTGCGTTTTGCCGACATACAGTGTAGGGGTTTTATTGGCTCGTTTAAGAAACGGGCATATCTTGTCGGAGTGCCTAGCGTGCTCGTGTTTTGTTTTACGAAATCAATCGTTATGACAAAACTTATGAGCGCACAGGCTGAGACCGTTAATTCGGGATCCGCGGAACCTGATCGGGTTAATACCTGCGAAGGGAACAAGAGTAATGCACCTCATTGAGCCCAAGGCTGCGTATTTGCACATACCTGCTCTGACGCTCAATATCATTATTACTCCCTCCGGGCTCCAGACAAGCAATCTTCCCTTTACGTCTTACAGGAACTTGCTATGTCTACAGAACCATTGTCTACAAAATCCTCGTCGGTAAAGACAGAATTATCTACAGCATCCAAATCCGGTCGCCGTGAACAGCGTGCCGCCGCCCAGCAGTTTATTGAAACCTTACAGGGAACCGCCTTTCCCAATTCCAAACGCATTTACCTTACGGGTTCACGCGATGACATCCACGTACCGATGCGGGAGATTCAGCTTAGCCCGACGTTACTCGGCGGCAGTAAAGACAACCCCCAATACGAACCCAACGAACCCATTCCGGTTTACGATACGTCAGGGCCTTATGGCGATCCTGCTGCGCAACCCGATGTCCGCGTTGGGCTAGCCAAGCTGCGCGCCAGCTGGATTGCAGAACGTCATGACACCGAAGCGCTATCCGGCGTCAGTTCCGATTTCACCCAACAGCGTCTGGCAGATGCCGGTTTGGATCATCTGCGTTTTGAACACCTGCCGAATCCGCTGCGTGCCAAAACAGGAAAACGCGTCACCCAACTCCACTATGCGCGACAGGGCATGATTACGCCCGAAATGGAATTTATCGCCATTCGTGAAAATATGGGACGCGAACGTATTCGCGGCGAGGTACTGCGCCAGCAGCATCCGGGGCAAAGTTTCGGCGCCCTTCTGCCAGAAAACATCACGCCGGAATTTGTTCGTCAGGAAGTGGCCGCCGGGCGCGCCATTATTCCCTCAAACATCAATCACCCCGAGTCAGAGCCGATGATTATCGGTCGCAATTTTCTGGTGAAGGTTAACGCCAATATCGGCAACTCCGCCGTGACGTCTTCCATCGAAGAAGAGGTAGAGAAACTGGTCTGGTCTACCCGCTGGGGCGCTGATACGGTGATGGATCTCTCAACCGGCCGCTATATTCACGAAACCCGCGAGTGGATTCTGCGTAACAGCCCCGTGCCGATCGGGACAGTGCCGATTTACCAGGCGTTGGAAAAAGTGAACGGCGTGGCGGAAAACCTGAACTGGGAAATGTTCCGCGATACGCTGCTGGAACAGGCAGAACAGGGCGTGGACTATTTCACCATCCACGCTGGCGTGCTGTTGCGCTATGTGCCGATGACGGCCAAACGCTTGACCGGCATCGTCTCACGCGGCGGTTCCATTATGGCGAAATGGTGCCTGTCGCATCACAAAGAGAGCTTCCTGTACGAACACTTCCGCGAAATCTGTGAAATCTGTGCCGCTTACGACGTCGCACTGTCGCTGGGTGATGGTTTACGTCCCGGCTCGATTCAGGATGCTAACGACGAGGCTCAGTTTGCCGAACTTCATACGTTAGGTGAGCTGACCAAAATCGCCTGGGAATACGACGTACAGGTGATGATCGAAGGCCCCGGCCACGTTCCGATGCAGATGATCCGCCGCAACATGACCGAAGAGCTGGAGCACTGCCACGAAGCGCCATTCTATACGCTCGGCCCGCTGACGACCGATATCGCACCGGGTTACGATCACTTCACCTCTGGCATCGGTGCTGCCATGATTGGCTGGTTCGGCTGCGCGATGCTCTGTTATGTCACACCGAAAGAGCATCTTGGCTTGCCGAACAAGGAAGACGTCAAACAGGGACTCATTACTTATAAGATCGCCGCTCATGCCGCCGATCTGGCGAAAGGCCACCCCGGCGCGCAGATTCGTGATAACGCCATGTCAAAAGCACGTTTCGAATTCCGCTGGGAAGATCAGTTCAATCTGGCGCTCGATCCCCAAACCGCCCGTGCCTACCACGATGAAACGCTGCCGCAGGAATCCGGCAAAGTCGCCCACTTCTGTTCCATGTGCGGCCCTAAATTCTGCTCGATGAAAATCTCACAGGAAGTGCGCGACTACGCCGCAAAACAAGAAGCGGAAGCCAAACCGATTGAGATAGGTATGGCGCAGATGTCGCAAGAATTCCGCTCGCGCGGCAGCGAGCTTTATCACAGCGCCACCAGCCTGCAAACCGAGGAAAGCAAATGACGGACTCGACGCCTTTTGCCCCGACGTCACAGCGGCTGGGGCTTTACCCCGTTGTCGATAGCGTGGAATGGATCGAACGCTTACTCAGCGTCGGGGTGAAAACGATCCAGCTCAGGATCAAAGATCGGTCAGATGAACAAGCCGAAACCGATGTGATCCAGGCGATCACATTGGGTCGCCGCTATCAGGCGCAGCTCTTCATCAACGACTACTGGAAATTGGCGGTAAAACATCAGGCATACGGTGTACATCTGGGTCAGGACGATCTGGATACCGCCGATCTGACCGCGATTAAACAAGCGGGTCTGCGTTTAGGCGTTTCCACGCATGACGCTCCTGAACTGGCACGCGCAGTGGCGCTCAACCCATCCTATATCGCGCTGGGGCATATTTTCCCGACGCAAACCAAGGATATGCCATCAGCGCCGCAGGGGCTGGCAGAACTAGCACGACATATTACCGATCTGGAAGACCGTTTTCCCACTGTTGCAATTGGCGGTATCAGCATCGACAGAGTCCCTGCGGTACTGGCAACAGGCGTCGGCAGCATCGCTGTCGTCAGCGCCATTACGCAGGCACCAGACTGGCGGCAGGCCACCACGGCGCTGCTCAAAATGATTGAAGGACGGGAGGCATGACATGGTAACGACTCACCATCCAGCGCCTGCCGGACTGAGCGATAGCGAATTCATGCGCTACAGCCGCCAACTGATGCTGGAAGATATTGGCCCGGAAGGTCAAGAAAAACTCAAAGCCGCCCGCGTTCTGCTGGTTGGGCTGGGTGGGCTAGGGGCGCCCGCCTCGCTCTATCTGGCTGCCGCTGGGGTCGGCACGCTACTGCTTGCCGATGATGACTCACTGCACATCAGTAACCTGCAACGTCAGATTCTGTATCGCACCAGCGACACCGACAAACCCAAAGCCGTGCTAGCGCAGCGTCAACTACAGGCATTAAATCCACACTCAGAAGCGATCGCACTCACCGAAAGGCTCAGCGGGGACACGTTATACCGCGCCGTCAATCGCGTCGATTTGGTGCTGGATTGCAGCGACAACATGACAACTCGCCATGCGGTTAACGCCGCCTGCTTCAGCGCAGGCAAGCCGCTAATCAGCGGGAGCGCCGTCGGTTTCAGCGGCCAGCTCGCGGTCTTCACTCCGCCTTATCACTCTGGCTGCTACGCCTGTCTGTACCCCGATACGGCCGAACCACAGCGCAACTGCCGCACTGCCGGCGTGCTGGGGCCGGTAGTCGGCGTGATTGGCACGCTTCAGGCGTTGGAAGCGATAAAACTGCTGGCTGGTATGCCGTCCGCGCTAGAGGGCAAGCTGAGAATGTTCAATGGCAAACAGCAGAGCTGGAACACACTCCAGCTTACGCGCGCCCCCCATTGCCCGGTATGTGGGGGCGCGGCATGAGAATCACGCTGAATGATGAGCCCTTTGAATGCCCAGAGGCCATCACGGTTGAGGCGCTGCTAAGCCAGATGAACCGGCTCCAGCCGGGCACGGCGCTGGCCATCAATCAAACCATTATCCCACGCGCTACCTGGTCACAGCATCAGGTGCAAGACGGCGATGATATTTTGCTTTTTCAGGCAATAGCGGGAGGATGACATGCTGCACATTGCCGATACGACATTAACTTCACGGCTGCTGACCGGCACCGGAAAATTCGCTACGCCAGAACTGATGCTGGCGGCACTCGAGGCGTCCGGTTCACAGCTCGTGACCATGGCGATGAAACGTGTTGACCTCAACGGCGGCAACGATGCCATTCTCGCGCCGTTACGTCAGCTCGGTATTAAGCTGTTGCCGAATACCTCAGGAGCCAAAACCGCAGACGAAGCCATTTTTGCCGCTCGACTGGCACGAGAAGCGCTCGGTACGCACTGGCTGAAGCTGGAAATTCACCCCGATGTGAAATACCTGCTACCCGACCCTATTGAAACGCTGAAAGCCGCCGAACAGCTGGTCAAAGAAGGCTTCACGGTGCTGCCCTACTGCGGTGCCGATCCGGTACTGTGCAAACGGCTGGAAGAGGTCGGCTGCGCGGCGGTGATGCCACTGGGCGCACCAATCGGCTCCAATCAAGGGCTGCAAACGCGTGATTTTCTCCGCATCATCATCGAACAGGCGCGTGTTCCGGTGATTGTCGATGCGGGCATTGGCGCGCCCAGCCATGCGGCCGATGCGCTGGAAATGGGAGCCGACGCCGTACTGGTCAACACGGCCATCGCGGTTGCTCGCGATCCCGTGGCAATGGCGCACGCATTTAGACTGGCAGTCGATGCAGGAGGGATTGCTCGTCAGGCCGGTCTGGGAAGTAAGCAGTTTGTCGCCAGCGCCACCAGCCCACTCACCGGTTTTCTGCATCAGCAAACGGAAGGGGCGGCGAGATGAACGTCGATTTCCAAACTGTCTGGGAACAGCTCGACTGGGATGACCTGACCCTGCGCATCAACGGTAAAACCGTCCGCGATGTTGAGCGAGCGCTTGCTGTACCACATCTGACGCGTGACGATTTTATGGCGCTCATCTCACCTGCCGCCAGCGCCTATCTGGAGCCGCTGGCTCAGCGGGCACAGCAGCTCACCCGGCAGCGTTTCGGCAATACAGTGAGTTTCTATGTGCCGCTGTATCTGTCCAATCTGTGCTCTAACGATTGCACCTACTGCGGCTTTTCGATGAGCAACCACATCAAACGAAAAACGCTGGATGAGGCAGAGATCCTACGTGAATGCGCCGCCATCAAGGAACTTGGGTTTGAACACCTGCTGCTCGTGACGGGCGAACACCAGCGCAAAGTGGGAATGGATTATTTCCGTCGCGTTTTTCCGCTGATTCGACCGCATTTCAGTTCGCTGATGATTGAAGTTCAGCCGCTGTCGCAAGATGAATATGCCGAGTTGAAAGCGCTGGGGTTGGATGGTGTGATGGTCTATCAGGAAACCTATCATCCCGCGACCTACCAGTTGCATCACCTAAAAGGACAAAAGCAGGATTTCCACTGGCGACTCGCCACACCGGATCGACTGGGGCGTGCGGGGATCGACAAGATCGGGCTGGGCGCGTTAATCGGCCTGTCCAATAGCTGGCGAACCGACTGCTACATGGTGGCGGAACATCTGTTGCACTTACAGCAGCACTACTGGCAGAGCCGCTATTCTATCTCGTTCCCTCGTCTGCGCCCCTGTGCGGGCGGCATTGAACCGGCGTCGCTCATGGATGAAGCTCAGCTCATGCAGGTCATTTGCGCATTCCGGTTGCTGTCGCCGGATATTGAGCTGTCGCTTTCCACACGTGAATCGCCTTTCTTTCGCGATCACGCGATTCCTATCGCGATTAACAACGTCAGCGCATTTTCCAAAACCCAACCGGGTGGCTATGCCGACGACCATCCTGAACTGGAACAGTTTTCGCCGCATGATTCACGACGTCCTGAAGATGTGGCGCAAGCCATCATACGTGCAGGTCTCCAGCCCGTCTGGAAAGACTGGGACGGTTATTTAGGCCGTTAGTTCCTAGCAGATAAGACGGCGATACGCCTGATAGTGGTCACTTAAGCGTGAAGTGAGAGGGAAACACGGTGATGAGGTTCCCGCAGGGACATCTCGCACCGTGGTAGCCCTCGTATCCCGGATCTTAAGCGCTCGGTATGCGTGATACGTATGATTTGGGATACGGCTCGCAGGTCAAAATGAGAATTACACGGAAAGCAATATTCTCGGGATAGCGCCGCGCAACATGACATTCGGCCTATCGTCACGGCCTGCGACGAAGAATACAGTAGCGTCGTTGGCAAGCCTGAGTGTTACAGAGTCTGCTGGCCGGAGCCGTTTGCCACTTATCGGTTCTGCACATCAACCCGCCGATACGGGGCTTATCCTTACCCGTATCGGCCCTTCCCTAAAAAACACGCCTCTGTTTGTTCTGAGGGTACGGTCTCTTATGTCATCAATCAGGGAGTTACACCTCATCAAGTAGTTGTTGTGCCGCACGACCAACAACCGATAAAACATGTTGCGTTTCTTCTGTTAACGGCAAAGCGTAGTTCATACGCATACAGTTACGGTATTTTCCCGCAGCGGAAAAAAGTGAGCCTGCGGCAATCTGAATCCCAGAGCGACGTACCACGGCATTAAGACGCAAAGCATCAAACGACTCAGGGAATTCAACCCACAGTAAAAATCCCCCCTGAGGACGGCTGACACAGATATCACAGGGGAAATGTTCTCTGACCTGACAGGTAAACATATCCATATTCGCTTTATAGAGCGTGCGCATACGCCGCATATGCGGCTGGTAATGCCCCTGAGCGATAAACTCAGCAGCAGCTAACTGCGTATGATTGACGGTATAACCCGTGCTGATATATTTCATGTGTAGCACACGTTCCAAATAGCGCCCCGGCGCGATCCAGCCGACACGCAGACCCGGTGCTATCGTTTTGGAAAATGAGCTGCATAGCAGTACGCGTCCATCACTATCGAATGATTTTAACGTCCTCGGGCGCGGGTAGTCGTATGCCAATTCACCGTAGGCATCATCCTCGATAATCGCCAGATCATACTGTTGTGCCAACGTCAGTAACGCCTTTTTACGCGCCTCCGGCATGAAAAAGCCCAGCGGATTATTACAATTCGGCACCAGCAATACCGCCTTGATAGGCCACTGTTCTAATGCAAGCGCCAAGGCTTCCAAACTGATCCCCGAAATGGCATCCGTCGGAATCTCGATAACTTTGATACCCAACCCACGCAGGAGCTGTAATGTCCCGGGGAACGTGGGTGATTCTACCGCAACAATATCACCCGACTGACAGATGGAACGCGCTGCCACAAACAACGCTTCCTGGCACCCTGTGGTGATCACAATGTCGTCTTCGGTCAGTTGACAACCGCTGTCCAGTGACAGCCTCGCGACCTGTTCACGCAACTCACTCGCCCCATACATGTTGCCATAATTCAGCAAACGAGGATCCTGACGCTGGCACAAGCGGCTCATCGATTTCCACAAGGGTTTGAGCGACGACTGATTAACATCGGGCATACCGCCACCCAGATTACAGACCGCGGCACTGAGGCGAGAATTAAAGAGCTCCAGTACAGAATCCCATTGGGTCACCTCAACCGGGCGTTGAGCGGGACGAGTCAGTGCAGGCACTGGCGGCGTCGCTTTACGTGGGGCAACAAAATACCCCGAACGCGGCTGCGGCATAATCAACTGCCGGGTTTCCAGCAGATGATAGGCTTGCTGTACGGTACTGATGCTCACGCCATGCTCTGTACTCAGTGCTCGTACAGAAGGCAGCCGCTCTCCGCTTTGGTACAACCCTTGTTCGATTCGCTGTTCTAGCAGCCCAGCCAGGTGTTGATAACGCGTCATCAGTATCATTCCCTATCAAATTTCACAGCAGTAACCAGTACAGATTCAAATAAAAATCACCATTCAGATGCAATATCACACAATCTGTATGCTAAAAAAATGGATTTTTTGAGTCTGTATTGAAAATACCTTTCACCTCATCATAGCGATCATTCACTGGCGAGGGGGAAAATATGGAATTTCATGAGAATCGATCACAAAAACCGTTCCGCGAGTCACCGTTCTGGCTCATGCTGATTTTGCCGTACCGCTTGTGGAAAGCCTGCCGGGCAAGAGCGCAAACGCTGAAGATACTACAGAACATGAGTGATGACGGGCTTAAGGATATCGGGCTGAAACGAAGCGATCTTGATCGATTCAGATAGCATAACGACAAAAGACAGTAGAAATGTTGCCGATACAGACAGCGCATCTGTATCGGCTAAATAGAGATTAGTGGGTCACAGTATCGCCTGAGGTTGCCTTCATCCGCATCCCGACAATCGCCGACAGTAAGCAGCCAATGGCAAGATAAGCCGCCACCGCGTGCCATGAACCATCCATAAACTGCACCAGCAGTACAGCGATAAAAGGCGTAAACCCTCCGCCAACCACGCTGGCGACCTGATAACCCACACCCGCCCCGCTATAGCGGTACGCCGTACCAAATAGTTCGGTAAACATCGGCTGCTGTACACTAACAATCATATCGTGGGCAATGTTCGCCAGCATGATGGCAAAGAACAGAATCAGCAGCGTGTTATGGCTTTCCAGCGCCATAAAGAATGGCACCGCACTCGCGGCACCAATCAGTGCGCCGGTAACATAAATACGACGGCGGCCAAAGCTATCTGCCAGATAGGCAAAGCAAGGAATGGATACGCAGCTGATCGCCCCCACCAGCAACCCGATATTCAGGAAAATATCCCGCGATAGCCCAAGATGGGTGGTGGAGTAATTGAGGGCAAATGCGGTGACGATATACATCGTTAACAGTTCGCCAAGCCGTAGCGCGATAATCAGCAAAAATGCCTTTGGATGCTGGCGCAGTGCTTCCATGATAGGGAACGAACGCAGTTTGTTTGCTCTTTCTCCCAGCGTTTTGTTCGCCTCAAATTCCTGAGACTCATCCATCCCGTTACGCACCCACCAGGCGATAGCCACCAGAATCAGGCTGAATAAGAACGGCAAACGCCATCCCCAGGTGGTAAATTCTTCATTGGTCGTCAAATTACTCACCACTGATACCGACCCAGTAGCCAATAACAGCCCAACCCCAAAGCCAACCTGTACACCGCTGCTGTAAAATGCTTTCTTCTTCTTAGGCGCATTCTCTACCGCCAACAGCGCCGCACCGCCCCACTCACCACCGACCGCAAAGCCCTGAATTGCCCGCAGCGTAACCAACAGCACCGGTGCCCACCAGCCAATCGAATCAAACGACGGCAATAGGCCAATCAACGCTGTAGAAATGCCCATCATCCAGACCGTAATCATCAACATCCGTTTACGGCCCAGCTTATCACCGAAGTGGCCGAACACCATTCCACCCAACGGGCGGAACAGAAAACCAACGCCAAACGTACCAAACGCTGCCAGCGTTCCCATCGTCGGGCTGACCTGCGGGAAAAATTCGGTATTAAAGACAAGGGCGGCAACAATTCCGTACAGCAGGAAATCGTACCAATCGACAACAGCACCAACAAAACTTCCCCATGCTGCGCGTTTTGCGCGATGTTGAGAATGGCTTACTGACTGTGTTTGTAGGGTTTTATCAGAAGAAAGTGAATCATCCTGATGAGATAATGAGCCGCCAGGCTGTGAGAGTGTTGGCGTAGTTGAGGTGTCCATGTCGGTTCCGTTCTATTTACTTTACACTACTGTACAATAAAAAATTTCAGGAAGATATAAAACGCCAGAAGCGTTTTTTAACAACGCATCGCGTTGACCGTCAGAATAGCCGTAAGGAACCTGCCATAAAAAAACCCCGACCATCATAGTCGGGGTTTTTGTTATTTACCGCATGATAGTGCAGCGCAAAAAGACTTATTCGTCGTCGCTGCTACCAAAGCCTGCGTTCAACAGTTCAGCCAGGTTAGCAGAAGCTTCATCGGCACTCACTTGAGGCACGACAGGCGCTTCACCCGCCTGACGGCGGCGCATACGATCCTGGTGGTACGCATAACCCGTACCCGCTGGGATCAGACGACCTACGATAACGTTCTCTTTCAGGCCACGCAGTTCATCACGTTTACCCGCAACAGCGGCTTCGGTCAGTACGCGAGTGGTTTCCTGGAACGATGCCGCAGAAATGAAGGACTCGGTCGCCAGAGATGCTTTGGTGATACCCAGCAGATCGCGGCTGTACGTTGCCGTGATCTTGCCATCCGCTTCCAGCTGACGGTTGGCAATCTTGATACGAGACACTTCTGCCTGCTCGCCTTCCAGGAACTCCGTGCTACCCGCGCTAACGATGGTGCCTTTACGCAACATCTGACGAACGATAACTTCGATGTGTTTATCGTTAATCTTAACGCCTTGCAGACGGTAAACTTCCTGAACTTCGTTGGTGATGTAACGCGTTACTGCATGTACACCACGCAGACGCAGGATATCGTGCGGAGACTCTGGGCCGTCGGAAACAACGTCACCACGTTCCACCACTTCACCTTCGAACACGTTGAGCTGACGCCATTTCGGAATCATCTCTTCGTAAGCATCGCTGCCATCCAACGGAGAAATTACCAGACGGCGTTTACCTTTGGTTTCTTTACCGAAGGAAATGATACCGCTGATCTCTGCCAGAATAGCCGGCTCTTTCGGACGACGGGCTTCGAACAGGTCGGCTACGCGTGGCAGACCACCGGTAATATCCTTGGTACCGCCGGATTCCTGAGGAATACGCGCCAAAGTATCACCGCTGCTGATTTTCACACCGTCTTCCAACTGCACGATCGCTTTACCCGGCAGGAAGTACTGAGCAGGCATATCCGTACCTGGAATCAGTACATCTTCGCCTTTGTCATCAACGATTTTCAGTGCCGGACGCAGGTCTTTACCGCTACCAGTACGCTCTGCACTATCCAGAACCACGATAGAGGACAAACCGGTCAGTTCGTCGGTCTGACGAGTAATCGTCTGGCCATCAATCATGTCAGTGAAACGAATGTTACCGCTCACTTCGGTGATAACAGGCATGGTGTGCGGATCCCAGTTAGCCACGGTTTCGCCACCGTTAACTTCTGCGCCATCACCTTTCGCCATTGCCGCACCGTAAGGCACTTTATAGCTTTCTTTCGTACGTCCGAATTCGTCGATCAACTTCAGTTCGGTATTACGTGAAGTAATAACCAATTTACCGTTGCTGTTCATAACGAACTTCGCGTTGTTCAGTTTCAGGCTACCTTTGTTTTTCACCTGAATGCTGGACTCAGCCGCCGCACGCGATGCCGCACCACCGATGTGGAACGTACGCATGGTTAACTGTGTACCCGGTTCACCGATGGACTGTGCCGCGATAACCCCGATGGCCTCACCTTTGTTGATGATATGACCACGAGCCAGATCGCGACCGTAGCAATTGGCGCAGACGCCAAAGTCGGTTTCGCAGCTTACAACTGAACGTACTTTAACGGCGTCAACGGAGTTCTCTTCCAACATGTCACACCACTGCTCGTTCAGCAGCGTGTTACGTGGAACCAGAATATCCGCCGTGCCCGGTTTGATCACGTCTTCAGCCGTTACACGACCCAGTACGCGCTCACGCAGTGGCTCTTTAACATCACCACCCTCGATAACCGGCGTCATCATGATACCTTCATGGGTACCACAATCGTCTTCGGTCACAACCAGATCCTGCGCAACGTCAACCAGACGACGCGTCAGATAACCGGAGTTCGCTGTTTTCAATGCGGTATCCGCCAAACCTTTACGCGCACCGTGCGTCGAGATGAAGTACTGGAGTACGTTCAGACCTTCACGGAAGTTTGCGGTAATCGGCGTCTCGATGATCGAACCATCTGGTTTCGCCATCAGACCACGCATACCCGCCAACTGACGAATCTGTGCCGCAGAACCACGCGCACCGGAGTCGGCCATCATAAAGATGCTGTTGAAAGAAACCTGCTGCTCGACCACGCCATCACGGTTAACCACATCCTCAACGGACAGGTTTTCCATCATCGCTTTCGCAACACGTTCGTTCGCCGCTGCCCAGATATCGATCACTTTGTTATAGCGTTCGCCCGCGGTAACCAGACCAGACTGGAACTGCTCCTGAATCTCGGCAACTTCGGTTTCTGCTTCTTCGATAATCTCGGCTTTTTTCTCCGGGATAACCATGTCATCGATACCTACGGAAGCACCAGAGCGCGCTGCGTAAGCAAAACCGGTGTACATCGTCTGGTCAGCGAAGATAACCGTCGGTTTCAGACCCAAAATGCGGTAACAGGTGTTCAGCATTTTGGAGATCGCTTTCTTGCCCAGAGGCTGGTTAACGATCGAGTACGGCAGACCTTTCGGTACGATCATCCACAGGATGGCGCGACCGATAGTCGTATCAATAATCGATGTCTGATGCGTCACATCGCCTTCGATGCTCTTGATCTCTTCCGTGATACGCACTTTAACGCGCGCATGCAGAGAGGCCAGACCAGCACGATAAACGCGCTCAGCTTCTTTCGGACCCGTGAGTACCATGCCTTCGCCTTTGGCGTTAACACAGTCACGCGTCATGTAATACAGACCCAATACCACGTCCTGAGAAGGAACGATGATTGGCTCACCATTCGCAGGGGACAGGATGTTGTTGGTCGACATCATTAACGCACGCGCTTCCAACTGGGCTTCCAGCGTCAACGGTACGTGTACAGCCATCTGGTCACCGTCGAAGTCGGCGTTATATGCCGCACAAACCAGCGGGTGCAGCTGAATTGCTTTACCTTCGATCAGTACCGGTTCAAATGCCTGAATACCCAAACGGTGCAGTGTTGGTGCACGGTTCAGCAGTACCGGGTGTTCGCGGATGACTTCGTCCAGGATATCCCATACGACGGCTTCTTCACGCTCAACCATTTTCTTGGCAGCTTTGATGGTGGTAGCAAGACCACGCAGTTCCAGCTTGCCGTAGATGAACGGTTTGAACAGCTCCAGTGCCATTTTCTTCGGCAGACCACACTGGTGCAGACGCAGGTATGGACCAACGGTGATTACAGAACGACCGGAGTAGTCAACACGCTTACCAAGCAGGTTCTGACGGAAACGACCCTGCTTACCTTTGATCATATCGGCCAAAGATTTCAGAGGACGTTTGTTAGAACCGGTGATCGCACGACCGCGACGGCCGTTATCCAACAGCGCATCAACCGCTTCCTGCAACATACGTTTTTCGTTACGTACGATGATGTCTGGCGCAGCCAGATCCAGCAGACGTTTCAGACGGTTGTTACGGTTGATCACGCGACGATACAGATCGTTCAGGTCGGAAGTCGCAAAACGACCACCATCCAGCGGAACCAACGGACGCAGATCTGGCGGCAGTACTGGCAGAACGGTCAGGATCATCCACTCTGGCTTGTTACCAGACTGTACGAACGCTTCCAGCAGCTTAATACGCTTCGTCAGCTTCTTACGTTTGGTTTCGGAGTTGGTTTCGGTCAGCTCTTCACGCAGCTGCTCGCATTCCTGCTCCAGATCCATATTCTTCAGCAGAGCCTGGATCGCTTCGGCGCCCATTTTCGCGTCGAATTCATCACCAAACTCTTCCAGCGCATCCAGATATTGCTCTTCAGTCAGGATCTGACGGCGCTCAAGGTTGGTCATGCCGCCTTCAACCACGACATAAGATTCGAAATAAAGCACACGTTCAATATCACGCAGCGGCATATCCAGCAGCAAACCGATACGGGAAGGCAGTGACTTCAGGAACCAGATGTGCGCAGTCGGAGAAGCCAGCTCGATGTGACCCATACGCTCACGGCGCACTTTAGTCTGGGTTACTTCAACGCCGCACTTCTCACAAATAACACCGCGGTGTTTCAGGCGCTTATACTTACCGCACAAGCACTCATAATCTTTTACCGGCCCAAAGATACGGGCGCAGAAAAGGCCGTCACGTTCAGGTTTGAACGTACGGTAGTTGATGGTTTCTGGCTTTTTAACTTCACCAAAAGACCACGAACGGATCATGTCTGGCGAGGCCAGAGCAATTTTGATCGCATCAAACTCTTCGGTTTTAGTTTGCGCTTTCAGAAACTTTAATAAGTCTTTCACGGATTGGCTCCTGTCGGAGTTAGACCTGATAGACACCTGAACTATGCCTTTAACAACACAATTCAGGTGTCCCTATGACGAATGCCAGCAATACAACGAGCTGGGATTACTCTTCTTCCAGCTCGATGTTGATACCCAGCGAGCGGATTTCTTTCAACAATACGTTGAAGGATTCCGGCATGCCTGGTTCCATCTGATGATTGCCATCCACGATGTTTTTATACATCTTGGTACGGCCGTTCACGTCATCAGACTTAACGGTCAACATTTCTTGCAGGGTATAAGCTGCACCATAAGCTTCCAGCGCCCACACTTCCATCTCACCGAAGCGTTGACCACCGAACTGCGCCTTACCACCCAGCGGCTGCTGAGTAACCAGGCTGTAAGAACCGGTGGAACGGGCATGCATCTTATCGTCAACCAAGTGGTTCAGTTTCAGCATGTACATGTAGCCCACGGTAACCTGACGCTCAAATTTCTCACCGGTACGTCCATCGTACAGGGTAATCTGACCGGAGGTAGGGATACCGCCCATCTGTAACAGTTCCTTGATTTCTTTCTCTTTTGCACCGTCGAATACCGGCGTTGCAATTGGCATACCTTTCTTCAGGTTTTCAGCCAGACGCATAACTTCTTCGTCTGAGAAAGTGCTCAGGTCGACTTTTTGACGCACATCGTCGCCCAGATCGTAGGCTCTCTGGATGAACTCACGCAGTTTAGTCACTTCTTCGTGCTGCTTGAGCATGGCGTTGATTTTCTCGCCGATACCTTTTGCAGCCATACCCAGGTGGGTTTCCAGAATCTGACCAATGTTCATACGTGAAGGTACGCCCAGCGGGTTCAGTACGATATCGACCGGCGTACCGTTCTCATCGTAAGGCATATCTTCGATCGGGTTGATCTTGGAGATAACACCTTTGTTCCCGTGACGACCTGCCATCTTGTCACCCGGTTGGATCTGGCGTTTAACAGCCAGATAAACCTTAACGATTTTCAGCACGCCCGGTGCCAGATCATCGCCTTGGGTGATTTTACGGCGCTTAGCTTCGAGTTTTTTCTCAAACTCGTGCTTCAGCTCATCATACTGTTCTGCCAGCTGTTCCAACTGATTCTGTTTATCTTCATCAGTCAGACCCAGTTCCAACCAGCGCTCGCGCGGCAGTTTGTCCAGTTTGTCAGCTTCTACACCGCCAGAAACCAGCACAGCGTGGATACGTGCAAACAGGCCCGCTTCCAGAATCTGCAATTCTTCAGTCAGGTCTTTCTTCGCCTGCTTCAGCTGCATTTCTTCGATTTCCAACGCACGTTTGTCTTTTTCCACGCCATCGCGGGTAAAGACCTGTACGTCGATGATCGTACCGGAAACACCGTTTGGTACACGCAGAGAAGAGTCTTTAACGTCAGACGCTTTCTCACCGAAGATCGCACGCAGCAGTTTCTCTTCTGGCGTCAGCTGGGTTTCACCTTTCGGCGTTACCTTACCAACCAGAATGTCGCCACCGGTCACTTCAGCGCCGATGTAAACGATGCCGGACTCATCCAGTTTAGAAAGTGCTGCTTCACCCACGTTCGGGATGTCCGCAGTAATTTCTTCAGGCCCTAACTTGGTGTCACGAGACACACAGGCCAGTTCCTGAATGTGGATGGTCGTAAAGCGATCTTCCTGAACCACACGCTCGGAAACGAGGATGGAGTCTTCGAAGTTGTAACCATTCCATGGCATGAATGCCACGCGCATGTTCTGACCCAGCGCCAGTTCACCCAGATCGGTGGACGGGCCATCTGCCAGAACGTCACCACGTTCTACCGGCTCACCCAGAGAGACACACGGCATCTGGCTGATGCAGGTGTTCTGGTTAGAACGGGTATATTTGGTCAGGTTATAGATGTCGATCCCAGCTTCGCCTGGATACATTTCATCGTCATTAACGCGGATTACAATACGGGATGCATCCACGTACTGTACTGTACCACCACGTTTGGCTACGGCAGTTACACCGGAGTCAACCGCAACAGCGCGTTCCATACCGGTACCAACCAGCGGCTTATCAGCACGCAGGGTCGGAACAGCCTGACGTTGCATGTTCGCACCCATCAGGGCACGGTTGGCGTCATCGTGTTCCAGGAACGGAATCAGGGATGCACCGACGGAAACCACCTGCTGTGTGGAAACGTCCATGTATTCAACCTGATCGCGGCTGAACAAGCTGGACTCACCTTTGTTACGGCAGGTAACCAGTTCGTCGATGAAGCGGCCTTCTTCGTCCAAATTGGTGTTCGCCTGTGCGATAACGAAGTTACCTTCCTCAATCGCAGACAGGTAATGGATCTCATCCGTCACCACGTTGTCACGCACACGACGATACGGGGTTTCAAGGAAACCGTATTCGTTAGTTTGCGCATAAACGGACAGGGAGTTGATCAGACCGATGTTCGGACCTTCCGGCGTTTCGATAGGACAAACGCGACCGTAGTGAGTCGGGTGTACGTCACGAACTTCAAAGCCGGCACGTTCACGCGTCAGACCGCCTGGGCCCAATGCAGAGATACGGCGTTTGTGCGTAATCTCAGACAGCGGGTTGTTCTGGTCCATAAACTGTGACAGCTGGCTTGAACCGAAGAACTCTTTCACCGCAGCCGAAATCGGCTTGGCGTTGATCATGTCCTGTGGCATCAGCGTATCGAGGTCGCCCAGAGACAGACGCTCTTTTACAGCACGTTCTACACGCACCAAGCCAACGCGGAATTGGTTTTCTGCCATTTCGCCGACGGAACGGATACGACGGTTGCCGAGGTGGTCGATATCATCCACTTCGCCTTTACCGTTACGGATATCAATGAGCTTCTTCATCACTTCGATGATGTCATCTTTGCTCAGGATACCAGAACCTTCGATCTCGTCACGCAGCAGAGAACGGTTGAACTTCATACGACCAACCGCAGACAGATCGTAGCGGTCTTCAGAGAAGAACAGATTCTCAAACAGCGTTTCCGCAGCTTCACGCGTTGGTGGTTCACCAGGACGCATCATGCGATAGATTTCAACCAGTGCGCTCAGACGATCGTTTGACGGATCGACACGCACGGTTTCAGACATGTATGCACCATGATCAAGATCGTTGGTGAACAGCGTCTCAATACGTTTGTGACCGGACTGGCTCAGTTTAGCCAGCAGATCCAGCGACAGCTCCATGTTGGCTGCGCCGATCAGTTCACCGGTGCTCTCGTCGATATAATCTTTGGACAGTACTTTTCCAGCGATATATTCAACAGGCACTTCAATGCGCTCAATGCCGTCTTTCTCTAGCTGACGGATATGACGCGCAGTGATACGGCGACCTTTTTCGATATAAACTTTACCGTTCGCTTCAATATCAAACGATGCGGTTTCACCACGCAGGCGCTCAGGAACCAGATCCATCTGCAATTTATTGCCATTGATTTCATAGACAATTTTATCGAAGAAAAGATCGAGAATCTGTTCGGTGGAATAACCCAACGCGCGCAGGATAATGGTCGCAGGCAATTTGCGGCGACGGTCGATACGGACAAACAGGTTATCCTTCGGATCAAACTCGAAATCCAGCCAGGAACCACGGTAAGGAATAATACGTGCGTTATACAGCACCTTACCTGAAGAGTGGGTTTTACCTTTGTCGCTATCGAAGAACACACCTGGACTACGGTGCAACTGAGATACGATTACACGCTCAGTGCCGTTAATCACGAAGGTACCGTTATCGGTCATGAGCGGAATTTCGCCCATGTAAACTTCTTGTTCTTTGATGTCTTTAACGGTGCCTTCAGGCGCTTCACGCTCGTAGATCACCAGGCGCAGTTTCACGCGTAACGGCGCAGAGAACGTCACACCACGGATCTGACATTCTTTAACGTCGAATACTGGCTCGCCCAAGCGATAGCTAACATATTGCAGCTCTGAATTACCGCTATAGCTTTTTATGGGGAAAACAGAACGGAATGCAGCTTCCAGACCGTACTGACCTTCCGGGTCTTGCTCGATAAACTTCTGGAACGAGTCAAGTTGGATAGAAAGGAGATAAGGTATGTCCAAAACCTGTGGACGTTTACCAAAATCCTTACGAATGCGTTTTTTCTCGGTATAGGAGTAAACCATAGGGTTCCTCAGCTAGCTGACAAGTCGAACCACTCTGTCTGCCCTAACAAGGACAGTTCATGCAACACTATTTATGTTGGTCGGAAAATAGAGAACTTTCCGTAATACGTCTTTCTATTACTCTTAAACCATTTCATTGCTCTTGCTCAAGCAAGGAGCCCATGCAGGAAAGCAGTATATTAAGTCGTCAATAGAAAAAAATATTGGGAGAAATCAATGGCTAAACAGTGTGAAATCCCATTGACACCCTACAGCGCAAAAAGGCTGGTGACTAAAAAGTCACCAGCCATCAGCCTAATAAATCAGGCTGCAACCTGAAAGATTGGCTTATTTAACTTCAACTTCAGCGCCAGCTTCTTCCAGTGATTTTTTCAGTGCTTCAGCGTCATCTTTGCTCACGCCTTCTTTCAGAACTGCTGGTGCAGATTCAACCAGATCTTTGGCTTCTTTCAGGCCCAGACCAGTTGCGCCGCGAACAGCTTTGATTACAGCAACTTTGTTAGCGCCGATAGCTTTCAGCACAACGTCGAACTCAGTTTTTTCTTCAGCAACTTCAGCTGGGCCAGCAGCAACAGCTACAGCAGCAGCAGCAGAAACACCGAATTTTTCTTCCATAGCGGAAACCAGTTCAACAACATCCATTACAGACATAGCTGCTACTGCTTCCAGAATTTGATCTTTAGTGATAGACATAACAATTGTTCCTAAGAATCAGAAATAGTTTATACGTTAGCAAGTGCGTTAGAAAAGAAAGCGCTATTACGCAGCTTCTTTTGCATCGCGAACAGCAGCCAGAGTGCGGACCAGTTTGCCGGCAGCGGCTTCTTTCATGGTCGACATCAGACGTGCCAGTGCTTCTTCGTAAGTCGGCAGCGTTGCCAGACGGTCAATTTGAGCCGCCGGGATCAGCTCACCTTCAAAGGCTGCAGCTTTGACCTCAAATTTTGCATTCGCTTTCGCGAACTCTTTGAACAGACGAGCAGCAGCGCCCGGGTGTTCCAGAGAATATGCAATCAGGGTCGGACCAACAAACGTGTCTTTCAGGCATTCAAATTGAGTGCCTTCAACGACGCGGCGCAGCAGAGTGTTGCGAACAACACGCATGTAAACGCCAGCTTCACGCGCTGCTTTACGCAGTTCGGTCATTTTATCAACGGTCACGCCACGGGAATCCGCAACAACCGCAGACAGCGCACCTTTGGCTACTTCGCTGACTTCAGCAACAATCGCTTGTTTGTCTTGAAGATTTAATGCCATTAGCTTTTGCTCCTGGATTTAGCCGGAGAACCTCTCCGGAACTCACTTCACTTATCGCCAAAATTAGAGATAAGCGTTGAAACACGGTGAGCAGAATCCAGTAAAAAATTATTCTTTATAAAAAAGAAAAACGTTATTTAGGCTCTGTCACCGTCTACGCAGGAGAATTAAGTTTCTTACGAAACACCTGCGGTCTTGGACGGAGGCCTGGATAGGCCAGGCTCCAACCGAAAAATTCTTGCGTTATTCCACTTGAGGAACAACGGGCGTAAAATTATAGGTAAATCTCACACCCGAGTAAAGCGGAACAAAAGCTATTAGTTAGCAGCAGCGTTCAGACCGCTCTGGTCGATGGCAACGCCAGCGCCCATAGTGGTAGACAGACTAACTTTCTTGATGTACACGCCTTTCGCCTGAGATGGTTTTGCTTTTTTCAGCGCAATCAGCAGAGACTCCAGGTTTTCTTTCAATTTGTTAGAATCGAAATCAACCTTACCGATAGTGGTATGGATGATGCCGTTCTTGTCATTACGGTAACGAACCTGGCCTGCTTTAGCATTGTTAACAGCTTCAGCAACGTTAGGCGTTACAGTACCCACTTTCGGGTTTGGCATCAGGCCACGTGGACCCAGAACCTGGCCCAATTGGCCAACAACGCGCATTGCATCTGGAGAAGCAATAACAACGTCAAAGCCCATTTCGCCTTTCTTAATCTGATCAGCCAGATCTTCCATGCCAACGAATTCAGCGCCAGCTGCTTTAGCAGCTTCAGCGTTTGCACCTTGGGTGAAGACAGCTACGCGAACAGAACGACCGGTGCCGTGAGGCAGAACGGTTGCGCCGCGAACGTTTTGGTCAGATTTACGTGCATCAATGCCGAGGTTAACAGCTACGTCTACACTTTCTACGAACTTAGCAGTGGCCAGCTCTTTGAGCAGAGCAACAGCTTCGTTGATGTCATACTGTTTAGTTACATCAACTTTGTCACGGATCACGCGCATGCGCTTGGTCAGCTTAGCCATTTATTAATCCTCCACTACCAGGCCCATGGAACGAGCGGTACCTGCAATAGAGCGCGCCATGGCGTCTACATCAGAACCAGTCATGTCCGCAGCTTTAGTTTCTGCGATTTCACGAACCTGAGCGCTCGTTACTTTACCTACTTTGTCTTTGTTCGGCTTGCCAGAACCAGACTTGATACCAGCCGCTTTCTTCAGCAGAACAGCTGCTGGAGGCGTTTTGGTAACGAAGGTGAAAGAACGGTCAGAATAAACGGTAATAACAACCGGAGTCGGCAGGCCTTTCTCAATGCTTTCAGTTTTAGCATTGAACGCCTTACAGAATTCCATGATGTTAACACCTTGCTGACCCAGAGCCGGACCTACTGGTGGGCTCGGGTTAGCCATACCAGCTGCAACTTGCAGCTTGACGTAGGCTTGTACTTTCTTGGCCATTTAACTTTCCTCAATTGGGTAATAACGCCTAGTGAAAGGCTCCCCATGGTTTGTATTACGTTTCAGTCGCTATTAAGGCCACTGAAAAACAAAAGGCGCGAAATTATAGGTTAATTTCGCGCCATAGGCAAGTCGCTATTTTCAGTAAGCCTTATCAGGCAATTAGCCTTTTTCGACCTGAGCAAAGTCCAGCTCAACAGGAGTTGCACGACCAAATATAGAGACAGACACCTTCAGGCGGCTCTTCTCATAGTCAACTTCTTCGACAACACCGTTGAAGTCAGCAAATGGACCATCGTTGACGCGAACCATTTCACCCGGTTCAAACAGCGTTTTCGGACGAGGCTTGTCACCAACCTGCTGGAGACGATTCATGATCGCATCCACTTCTTTGTCACTGATTGGAGCAGGACGGTCAGATGTGCCGCCAATGAATCCCATAACACGAGGTACGCTGCGCACAAGATGCCAACTAGCATCTTCCATCACCATCTGTACCAAAACATAACCTGGGAAAAATTTACGTTCGCTCTTGCGACGCTGGCCACCACGGATCTCGACGACTTCTTCAGTAGGAACCATGACTTCGCCAAACAATTCTTCCATATTATGGAGTTTGATATGCTCACGCAGTGATTGTGCTACGCGACCTTCAAAACCAGAAAACGCCTGAACGACGTACCAACGTTTTTTTGGAGCTTCAGACATCTTAGAACCTCAGGCCAGTGATAAACGATACCAGACGGACCAGAATACCATCCAGTCCCCACAAAATCAGTGACATCACGGCTGTCACCGCGGCAACGATTAACGTGGTGTGTAACGTTTCCTGACGAGTCGGCCAAATTACTTTGCGCACTTCGGTACGCGCTTCGCGAGCAAACGCTACGGTTGCTTTGCCTTTCGTGGTCAGCAGTGCCACACCACCGGCTGCGGCGATCAGGATAACAACGGCCAATGCACGCAGAGGAAGACTAAATTCGCGATAATAATAATTGCCAACAATCGCAACGACCAGCAAGGCACCTACTACTAGCCACTTAATCACTTCCAGGCCACGCCCACTATCCTGAGCTTCGGTATTCGCACTCATAAACCAACCTGTCACAATGATTCAGACAAATAACTTTGCCCCGCAACCACGGGGCAACCAAACCGAAAGATGTTCTGTAAAACGAATAATTCGGTATTTACGCCGTATCTACAGAGCCTATCTCACCAATGATTATATCTCACAATCGCTGATGAGATAGGTTCTACCATGACAGCGTAGAAAAAGGGCATCAAATGATGCCCTTTTATCGCGTGTCGCGTCAAACGTTATCAGCGATTAAGCGATAACTTTAGCAACAACGCCCGCGCCTACTGTACGGCCGCCTTCACGGATTGCAAAACGCAAACCATCGTCCATCGCGATTGGGTGGATCAGGGTCACAACCATTTTGATGTTGTCGCCCGGCATTACCATCTCTACGCCTTCTGGCAGTTCGATGGTGCCCGTTACGTCAGTCGTACGGAAGTAGAACTGAGGACGGTAGCCTTTGAAGAACGGAGTATGACGGCCGCCTTCATCTTTGCTCAGGATATACACTTCGGATTCGAACTGAGTGTGCGGCTTGATTGAACCCGGCTTAGCCAGTACCTGACCACGCTCGATTTCTTCACGCTTGATACCACGCAGCAGAACACCTACGTTCTCGCCTGCACGACCTTCGTCCAGCAGTTTGCGGAACATTTCTACGCCAGTACAGGTAGATTTCGCCGTATCTTTGATACCAACGATTTCAACTTCTTCACCCACTTTAACGATACCGCGCTCTACACGACCGGTAACAACGGTACCACGACCGGAGATGGAGAATACGTCTTCGATTGGCAGCAGGAACGGCTTGTCGATTGCACGCTCTGGTTCTGGGATATAAGAATCCAGGTGCTCTGCCAGTTCGATGATTTTTGCTTCCCACTCAGCTTCGCCTTCCAGCGCTTTCAGAGCAGAACCACGTACCACTGGCGTATCGTCGCCTGGGAAATCGTATTGAGACAGCAGCTCACGCACTTCCATCTCAACCAGTTCCAGCAGCTCTTCGTCATCAACCATGTCACATTTGTTCAGGAACACGATGATGAAAGGAACGCCAACCTGACGACCCAGCAGGATGTGCTCACGAGTCTGAGGCATTGGGCCGTCAGTCGCAGCAACAACCAGGATCGCGCCGTCCATCTGGGCAGCACCAGTGATCATGTTTTTCACATAGTCGGCGTGTCCCGGGCAGTCTACGTGCGCGTAGTGGCGAGACGGGGTATCGTATTCAACGTGAGACGTGTTGATGGTGATACCACGTGCTTTTTCTTCTGGTGCGTTATCGATCTGGTCGAATGCACGTGCGCTACCACCGTAGGTTTTAGCCAGAACGGTAGTGATTGCAGCGGTCAGCGTTGTTTTACCATGGTCAACGTGGCCGATAGTACCGACGTTAACGTGCGGTTTTGTACGTTCAAATTTTTCTTTAGACATCGATTGTCCCTCTAAGACACGGATAAATCGGTGGTATCACCACATCAACCAAGCGACAGCTTGCTGAATTTATTCACAGAAAGAAAATCAGGAGGAGGAAAAGGAAGTGGTGCTGATAGGCAGATTCGAACTGCCGACCTCACCCTTACCAAGGGTGCGCTCTACCAACTGAGCTATATCAGCACATCTTGGAGCGGGCAGTGGGAATCGAACCCACATCATCAGCTTGGAAGGCTGAGGTAATAGCCATTATACGATGCCCGCATCCTGGAACTCGGCTACCTAATTTTTCTGTAGATTTTGAAATTGGGGAATAAGGATTTATAGACCCCGCCTTCGTCGATCCGGCTTAGTATAACTACCGTATCGAATATCTTGTTACCAAGATGGAATTTGGTGGTGGGGGAAGGATTCGAACCTTCGAAGTCTGTGACGGCAGATTTACAGTCTGCTCCCTTTGGCCGCTCGGGAACCCCACCTGATTGTGTACTTGATGGTGCCGGCTACCGGAATCGAACTGGTGACCTACTGATTACAAGTCAGTTGCTCTACCTACTGAGCTAAGCCGGCATCAAGTGCTGCGCATTCTAGGTAGACAGAGCGCTCGATGCAACAAAAAAATTGCGTAAAATGTGCTTTCGCCTAGATTTTATCCAGATCCAGATATAAATCTAGAGTAGCAGTAAGAATTAGCGCAAAGAACCATCAGTTCTATCCAACGAAATGGCGATTTCGCCATCAAACATCCTCCTGTTTCTCATGCACCAACGACACGGTTTTGCCCTTTAGAAGAGCAGTCGTTGCACTGACCGATGCTATTTTGCTCGTTTTTCTAAGGAAATAGGCCTGGAATACATTTTGCTTGGTTAGAAATAAATTTCTGTCGAAAGGGAAAAATACGATGAAAACCGTTCAACTCAATGTAGCAACCTTACCTGTCTATCGTTAGGAACTAGCTCATCTATGGATAGATGCTGTAGAAAGAGGCGCTTCTGTTGGATATCACTCGCCACTGTCCCACTAAGAAGCCACAGAATATTTTCATAGTTTGCAAACATCCATTGCCAACGGTGAACGCATGCTATGGGTAGCACGCAATGAAGGGGGTTGCCCTACTTAGGTACCCAAGCAGATTCTCGTGCAGAAGCGTTCTACCAAGCCATGGGTTATCGCCATCTGGGAGAATTGCCAGACTATGCTTGCACACCCGATGGCTATTGCCCCCCAACGACCATCTATTATAAGCGCCTCTTTGCCGTGAATGGTTTAGGTAAAACCATCACTAGTTAGCAAGTACCCAATGCGTAAACATAGAAGCATCGGATACAGCACAGATTTTCTCTTCTTCTTTCTAGCAGCAAAGTGTTAACCTGCCCATTATCAAAAATTTATTACCTAAGAGAAGGTGCCGCGATCATCGCGTTGGCTAAACTAATAGCCCGTTTTCTTCGCTGGGCTGAGAGTCCCTTTTCTTACCTGTGAAGCAGGCAGAACACGACTTATGAGCAATAGAGAGCAATCCTTGGCCACGCCATATCTACAGTTTAATCGCAGCCAATGGGCCGCCTTGCGCGATTCCGTACCGTTAACGCTGGCAGAGGAGGAAATCGTTAAGCTCAAAGGGATTAACGAAGATCTTTCATTAGATGAAGTCGCAGAAATTTATCTGCCGCTATCCCGCCTGCTCAATTTCTATATAAGCTCTAATTTACGCCGTCAGGCTGTGCTTGAGCAGTTTTTAGGAACCGATGGCCAAAAAATACCTTACATAATCGGCATCGCAGGTAGCGTTGCTGTAGGGAAAAGTACCACAGCCCGTGTGCTCCAGGCGTTATTAAGCCGCTGGCCGGAACACCGCAGTGTAGAACTTATTACAACCGATGGATTTCTTCATCCAAATAAGGTGCTAAAAGAACGCGACTTGATGAAGAAAAAAGGCTTTCCGCAATCATACGATATGCACAGCCTGGTAAAATTTGTTTCTGATATAAAGTCAGGAACGCACAAAGTCACAGCGCCAACATATTCCCATTTAACATACGACATTGTTCCTAATAATAATAAAGTATTAGAGCAACCTGATATCTTAATATTGGAAGGTTTAAACGTTTTACAAAGCGGAATGGACTATCCACATGATCCACACAGAGTTTTTGTTTCTGACTTTGTTGATTTCTCTATCTATGTGGATGCACCCGAAACACTGTTACAAACATGGTATGTAAATCGATTTTTAAAATTTAGACAGGGTGCATTCTCAAATCCAAATTCATACTTCCATAATTATGCAAAATTAACGAAAGAGGAAGCTGTCGGCATTGCATCTCAATTATGGAAGGAAATTAATGGACTTAATCTAAAAGAGAATATTCTTCCTACCCGGGAGAGAGCTAGCCTTATTATGACTAAAAGCGCTAATCATGCTGTTGAATGTGTTCGATTAAGAAAATGAAAAAATGAATATGTAAAAAGGGGGCTCCGCCCCCTTTTTTTATGCACCACGCAGAGAAATCTCTCCACCAATATATGGCGTAACCAATCCGTCTTTTTCTAATAGCAGCGCCCCTTGACGATCTATTCCTCGGTCGGTTCCATATATTTCACGATTACCGATAATCAAACGAACCGGGCGGTTAAAATAGTTATCCAATTTTTCCCATCTAGGAATAAATGGTTCAAGCCCTTGTAGTTCAAAGACAGCTAAGGCCTCTCTTAATTCAGAAATAAGAGTCGAAGCAAGTGTATTACGATTAATATCTATACCTGCTTCTTGTAAATTTATCCAGCCTTGACTAATCGTATCTGGAGCAGGCTCTCTCATCTGTAAATTAATGCCCGCACCAATAACCAAATTAGCGGCATCCCCCGTTTTTCCGGTAAGTTCGACAAGAATACCTGCTAGTTTTCTATCCTTCAGATATAAATCGTTGGGCCATTTGACTCGAACACCATCAGCACCAAGCTTATGTAGTACTTCTGCCATTACGATACCGATAACCAAACTAACCCCAACAGCTGCAGCAGGCCCCTGTTCTAGGCGCCAGTATAAGGACAAATACAAATTAGCACCAAAGGGTGAGAACCATTGCCTGCCACGACGGCCACGCCCAGATTGCTGATATTCAGCAAGGCATACATCCCCGGAGGATAAGGTGTCCAATCGTTCTAAAATATACTGATTAGTAGAATCAATGATAGGTAAAACGGTCACTCCACCTTCTGGTAGGTGCTTGAGGATAGACTCCTCATCTAATAACTGCATCGGCGCAGGTAAAGAATAGCCCTTACCCGTCACAGTAAAAACATCAATTCCCCAATCACGTATAGTTTGAATATGTTTATTAATTGCAGCTCGACTCATCCCCATCATTTCACCCAGTAATTCACCGGAGTAAAATTCACCATCAGAGAGAATTTTAATTAATTTAAGGGGAACCGTAATGTCTTTCATGATAACACCTCGATGGCATTGACCTCTTCATACGCAGCAATAAAGCGGACTTCAGGCTCCAGCTGTATGGAGAATTTTTCAGCAACCTGATTACGGACGTGACGTGCTAATTCGACAACATCTGAGCTTTTTGCATTATTTTTATTAATTAAAACTAAGGCCTGTTTCTCGTGAACAGCTGCGCCACCAAGCTGGAATCCTTTAAGCTTGCATTGGTCAATTAACCATCCAGCGGCCAATTTAACGTTGCCATCGGCTTGTAAATACCGAGGTGCATTCGGATACTCTCGTAAAACAAGTTCAGCATGCTGAGGTGTAATTATCGGGTTTTTAAAAAAGCTACCAGCATTACCTGTCACGGCAGGATCAGGAAGTTTACTTCGGCGCATATGGCATACGGAATCAAATATCTGCTGCGGTGTAACGGTTGTAGGATCCAACTTGATCAAATCACCGTAGTTAAGTACCGGGTTCCAGTCTTTCTTTAAAAAAAATCCTACCGCGATAATCGCATACCCAGAACGGTATTGATGCTTAAATATGCTTTCACGGTAATCGAACTGGCATTCCTCAGAGGTAAAACGCATGACGTTACCTTCAGCCAAATCCAATACGTCAACATAATCACAAACATGCTGTAATTCGATACCGTACGCACCAATATTCTGTATCGGTGCAGAACCTACACATCCCGGAATTAATGCCAGATTTTCTAACCCTGCAATACCAGACTTGAGCGTATATTCAACTAATTGATGCCAGTTCTCACCAGCTCCGACATGAATATACCAGCCGTCACTTTCTTCTCGAATATCTATACCCTTGAGACGGTTTAACAGAATAGTACCTAAAAAATCTTCCAGAAAAAGGACATTGCTCCCTTCCCCCAGCAACAAAATCGGCTCTTGTGCTGCGCTGGCGACGCGCCATCCTTCAATCAATTTATCCTGAGTATCCGCAACCTTAATACAAAATGCGGAAACAGGTAATGAGAAAGAGTTATAAGACTTCAATGAAATAACGCTCGACGCCATGATAGAAATACCTACTAATTCAGATATCACATAGTCTACCTGATCTACGCAAGATACCGACGGTCTTTTGCCACCGGATACGTATAAACAACATGCACCAAACGCCCATAGCAAAAAGCCCCTGTCTCTCGACAGGGGCTTTCACTATTTGATGCCTGGCAGTTCCCTACTCTCACATGGGGAAGCCCCACACTACCATCGGCGCTACGGCGTTTCACTTCTGAGTTCGGCATGGGGTCAGGTGGGACCACCGCGCTATCGCCGCCAGGCAAATTCTGTTTCATTCCAACCGTCATGTCTCACTTTTTTGTGTCACATAACCACCAGAACCAATCCTAGAACAAGCTGAGTATCGTTTTTTATGAGTCACTCACAAAACACCTTCGGTGTTGTAAGGTTAAGCCTCTCGGGTCATTAGTACTGGTCAGCTCAACGTATCGCTACGCTTACACACCCAGCCTATCTACGTCGTCGTCTTCAACGGCCCTTCAGGGACATCAAGTGTCCAGGGAAGACTCATCTCGAGGCAAGTTTCCCGCTTAGATGCTTTCAGCGGTTATCTCTTCCGCACTTAGCTACCGGGCAATGCAATTGGCATCACAACCCGTACACCAGTGGTGCGTTCACTCCGGTCCTCTCGTACTAGGAGCAACCCCTCTCAATCTTCCAACGCCCACGGCAGATAGGGACCGAACTGTCTCACGACGTTCTAAACCCAGCTCGCGTACCACTTTAAATGGCGAACAGCCATACCCTTGGGACCTACTTCAGCCCCAGGATGTGATGAGCCGACATCGAGGTGCCAAACACCGCCGTCGATATGAACTCTTGGGCGGTATCAGCCTGTTATCCCCGGAGTACCTTTTATCCGTTGAGCGATGGCCCTTCCATTCAGAACCACCGGATCACTAAGACCTGCTTTCGCACCTGCTCGAGCTGTCACTCTCGCAGTCAAGCTAGCTTATGCCTTTGCACTAACCTCCTGATGTCCGACCAGGATTAGCTAACCTTCGTGCTCCTCCGTTACGCTTTGGGAGGAGACCGCCCCAGTCAAACTACCCACCAGACACTGTCCGCAACCCGGATTACGGGTCCACGTTAGAACATCAAACATTAAAGGGTGGTATTTCAAGGTTGGCTCCATGCAGACTGGCGTCCACACTTCAAAGCCTCCCACCTATCCTACACATCAAGGCTCAAGGTTCAGTGTCAAGCTATAGTAAAGGTTCACGGGGTCTTTCCGTCTTGCCGCGGGTACACTGCATCTTCACAGCGAGTTCAATTTCACTGAGTCTCGGGTGGAGACAGCCTGGCCATCATTACGCCATTCGTGCAGGTCGGAACTTACCCGACAAGGAATTTCGCTACCTTAGGACCGTTATAGTTACGGCCGCCGTTTACCGGGGCTTCGATCAAGAGCTTCGCCTTGCGGCTGACCCCATCAATTAACCTTCCGGCACCGGGCAGGCGTCACACCGTATACGTCCACTTTCGTGTTTGCACAGTGCTGTGTTTTTATTAAACAGTTGCAGCCAGCTGGTATCTTCGACTGGTTTCAGCTCCATCCGCAAGGGACTTCACCTACACACCAGCGTGCCTTCTCCCGAAGTTACGGCACCATTTTGCCTAGTTCCTTCACCCGAGTTCTCTCAAGCGCCTGAGTATTCTCTACCTGACCACCTGTGTCGGTTTGGGGTACGATTTGATGTTACCTGGAGCTTAGAGGCTTTTCCTGGAAGCGTAGCATTGGTTACTTCATCACCGTAGTGACTCGTCATCACGCCTCAGTGTTAACAATGACCCGGATTTACCAAAGTCATCCACCTTCACGCTTAAACCGGGACAACCGTCGCCCGGATAACCTAGCTTTCTCCGTCCCCCCTTCGCAGTAACACCGAGTACAGGAATATTAACCTGTTTCCCATCGACTACGCTTTTCAGCCTCGCCTTAGGGGTCGACTCACCCTGCCCCGATTAACGTTGGACAGGAACCCTTGGTCTTCCGGCGTGCGGGTTTTTCACCCGCATTATCGTTACTTATGTCAGCATTCGCACTTCTGATACCTCCAGCAGCCCTCACAGACCACCTTCGACGGCTTACAGAACGCTCCCCTACCCAACAACACCTAAGTGTCGCTGCCGCAGCTTCGGTGCATGGTTTAGCCCCGTTACATCTTCCGCGCAGGCCGACTCGACCAGTGAGCTATTACGCTTTCTTTAAATGATGGCTGCTTCTAAGCCAACATCCTGGCTGTCTATGCCTTCCCACATCGTTTCCCACTTAACCATGACTTTGGGACCTTAGCTGGCGGTCTGGGTTGTTTCCCTCTTCACGACGAACGTTAGCACCCGCCGTGTGTCTCCCGTGATAACATTCTTCGGTATTCGTAGTTTGCATCGGGTTGGTAAGTCGGGATGACCCCCTAGCCGAAACAGTGCTCTACCCCCGAAGATGAGTTCACGAGGCGCTACCTAAATAGCTTTCGGGGAGAACCAGCTATCTCCCGGTTTGATTGGCCTTTCACCCCCAGCCACAAGTCATCCGCTAATTTTTCAACATTAGTCGGTTCGGTCCTCCAGTTAGTGTTACCCAACCTTCAACCTGCCCATGGCTAGATCACCGGGTTTCGGGTCTATACCCTGCAACTTAACGCCCAGTTAAGACTCGGTTTCCCTGCGGCTCCCCTAAACGGTTAACCTTGCTACAGAATATAAGTCGCTGACCCATTATACAAAAGGTACGCAGTCACCTAACAAGTAGGCTCCCACTGCTTGTACGTACACGGTTTCAGGTTCTATTTCACTCCCCTCGCCGGGGTTCTTTTCGCCTTTCCCTCACGGTACTGGTTCACTATCGGTCAGTCAGGAGTATTTAGCCTTGGAGGATGGTCCCCCCATATTCAGACAGGATGTCACGTGTCCCGCCCTACTCATCGAACTCACAGCCTGTGCATTTTTGTGTACGGGACTATCACCCTTTACTGTGCGACTTTCCAGACGCTTCCACTAACACACAAACTGATTCAGGTTCTGGGCTCCTCCCCGTTCGCTCGCCGCTACTGGGGGAATCTCGGTTGATTTCTTTTCCTCGGGGTACTGAGATGTTTCAGTTCCCCCGGTTCGCCTCATGACACTATGGATTCATGTCATGATAGTGTGTCGAAACACACTGGGTTTCCCCATTCGGGTATCGTCGGGTATAACGCTTCATATCAGCTTACCGACGCTTATCGCAGATTAGCACGCCCTTCATCGCCTCTGACTGCCTAGGCATCCACCGTGTACGCTTAGTCGCTTAACCTCACAACCCGAAGGTGTCTTGAAAGACACTATCGCGCTGCGATTATTTGAGAGACTCATTGACAGACTGACGCATCACTCACACCACATTACTGTGTGTCAGTATGTTCAGCTGTCATGTTTCAATTTTCAGCTTGTTCCAGATTGTTAAAGAGCAATATCGTAAACATGACTCCGAAGAATCATCTTTAAGATATTCATGATAATGTCTTTCACTCATTATCGGATTGGCGTCCCCAAGGGGATTCGAACCCCTGTTACAGCCGTGAAAGGGCAGTGTCCTAGGCCTCTAGACGATGGGGACACGAAAAATCCGTACCGAATCAGAAATCCGGCACTATCGCGTCAGCATGAGTTTACACTCATCGCATCAACAGGTGCGCTTGCTCAGTATTTTCATCAGACAATCTGTGTGAGCACTTCACTCAACACACATCTTCTTGGTAAGGAGGTGATCCAACCGCAGGTTCCCCTACGGTTACCTTGTTACGACTTCACCCCAGTCATGAATCACAAAGTGGTAAGCGCCCTCCCGAAGGTTAAGCTACCTACTTCTTTTGCAACCCACTCCCATGGTGTGACGGGCGGTGTGTACAAGGCCCGGGAACGTATTCACCGTAGCATTCTGATCTACGATTACTAGCGATTCCGACTTCATGGAGTCGAGTTGCAGACTCCAATCCGGACTACGACGTACTTTATGAGGTCCGCTTGCTCTCGCGAGGTCGCTTCTCTTTGTATACGCCATTGTAGCACGTGTGTAGCCCTACTCGTAAGGGCCATGATGACTTGACGTCATCCCCACCTTCCTCCGGTTTATCACCGGCAGTCTCCTTTGAGTTCCCGACCGAATCGCTGGCAACAAAGGATAAGGGTTGCGCTCGTTGCGGGACTTAACCCAACATTTCACAACACGAGCTGACGACAGCCATGCAGCACCTGTCTCACAGTTCCCGAAGGCACTAAGGTATCTCTACCGAATTCTGTGGATGTCAAGAGTAGGTAAGGTTCTTCGCGTTGCATCGAATTAAACCACATGCTCCACCGCTTGTGCGGGCCCCCGTCAATTCATTTGAGTTTTAACCTTGCGGCCGTACTCCCCAGGCGGTCGATTTAACGCGTTAGCTCCGGAAGCCACACCTCAAGGGCACAACCTCCAAATCGACATCGTTTACAGCGTGGACTACCAGGGTATCTAATCCTGTTTGCTCCCCACGCTTTCGCACCTGAGCGTCAGTCTTTGTCCAGGGGCCGCCTTCGCCACCGGTATTCCTCCAGATCTCTACGCATTTCACCGCTACACCTGGAATTCTACCCCCCTCTACAAGACTCTAGCCTGTCAGTTTTGAATGCAGTTCCCAGGTTAAGCCCGGGGATTTCACATCCAACTTAACAGACCGCCTGCGTGCGCTTTACGCCCAGTCATTCCGATTAACGCTTGCACCCTCCGTATTACCGCGGCTGCTGGCACGGAGTTAGCCGGTGCTTCTTCTGCGGGTAACGTCAATCGATGAGGTTATTAACCTCACCGCCTTCCTCCCCGCTGAAAGTGCTTTACAACCCGAAGGCCTTCTTCACACACGCGGCATGGCTGCATCAGGCTTGCGCCCATTGTGCAATATTCCCCACTGCTGCCTCCCGTAGGAGTCTGGACCGTGTCTCAGTTCCAGTGTGGCTGGTCATCCTCTCAGACCAGCTAGGGATCGTCGCCTAGGTGAGCCATTACCTCACCTACTAGCTAATCCCATCTGGGCACATCTGATGGCAAGAGGCCCGAAGGTCCCCCTCTTTGGTCCGAAGACATTATGCGGTATTAGCTACCGTTTCCAGTAGTTATCCCCCGCCATCAGGCAGTTTCCCAGACATTACTCACCCGTCCGCCGCTCGTCACCCAGAAAGCAAGCTCCCCTGTGCTACCGCTCGACTTGCATGTGTTAGGCCTGCCGCCAGCGTTCAATCTGAGCCATGATCAAACTCTTCAATTTAAGATTTGTTTGATTTGCTGAACTCGTCAGCGATGCTCAAAGAATTAAAACTGTTTATTCGTAATGAATTTACTGTTGTTCACTCTTCAAGACTTTTTATATCGTCAAGATACGGTCTTGTGAGTGCCCACACAGATTGTCTGATTATATTGTTAAAGAGCAGTGCCACTTCATCGGTGGCGCGGGCTGCATATGCTATGCCAATCCGCTTTAAAGTCAAGTCATTACTGACTGCTTTCGTAAATCTTTTTCCTGTCACCACAACCGCGTGTCGCTGTTGCCGTGTCAGTGGAGGCGCATTATAGGGACTTCTCGGCGGCTGACAAGTGCTAAATGCAAAATAATTACCGAATGAGGATTTTTTCAGCAAAGCGAATTAAAAGACATCGTTATGCCGGATTTTTCACCGCCAATTGGGCGAAATCCTGTGCGAAACGGGCAACCTGCTGCCAGTCTGTATATTCAATCTCTTTAGTGCTATCCGTTTCACCGCCCGTCATACGCATAATAAGTTGAATCATTACCCGATCGAACCAACGATAACGCGGATAACGCAGCGCCCCCGCGAACACACAACACAGATCCGGTTGCCAAGGAGAATTCAGTAAAAACTTACGCGTATAGGCATTGGTTTGTATTGTGCGCTTTTCTGGCTTACGTGCAGTGAGGTTCACTGAGAAGAACGCGCTGGGCATCTGTTGCAGAGAAACCAAATGCTTATGGATAAATTGATTTACCGCAGGATGAAAGCGCCCGTACCGAACCGATGCCCCAATCAGAACCCGATCGTATTGGCCCAGATCGATATCATTCGTATTGAGTACGTTAACAACATCGCACTCCAAGACTCCTTTCAGCGTATTCGCGATATAGGAGGCAATCGCTCTTGTTTGCCCATCCCGACTCGAAAACACGATCAAAGCTTTCATTGTTCTTTATCCTTATGAGGACTATTCCCGCCAGAAGGTTGGCGTAAACAGCACTAAAAGCGTGAAGACTTCCAAACGACCAAACAGCATTGTCAGTATCAGAATCCATTTCGCCGTATCATTCATCGACGTAAAATTCTCCGCGACGACACCCAGACCTGGCCCCAGATTATTCAATGTGGCAGCGACCGCAGCAAACGCGGAGAAATCATCAACGCCTGTCGCAATAACGGCCAGCATGCTGACAATAAAAACGAGCGCATATGCGGAAAAGAATCCCCATACGGCCTCAAGGATGCGTTCCGGTAATGCCCGATGGCCGAGCTTGATCGTATAAACCGCATTCGGATGCACTAAACGCTTAAGCTCACGCGATCCCTGTAGAAAAAGCAGCAAAATGCGAATCACTTTCAAGCCGCCCCCGGTTGAACCTGCACACCCGCCAATAAACGCGGAACACAGAAGCAAAACGGGCAGAAAAAGTGGCCACGATGCAATGCTATCCGTCGTAAACCCTGCCGTTGTCGCCATAGAGACAACTTGGAAGAATGCCTGATTGATCGTCTGCATCCCGCTGTCATAAACGTGGTGGAACCACAGGACAATCGTACACACGGCCACCAGCGACAGCTGCACAAAAATGAACATGCGGAATTCAGGGTCACGCCAGTATACCTTCAGGCTGCGCCCGCTCAGCAGAGCAAAGTGCAAACCAAAGTTACAGCCGGAAATCAGCAGGAATACCGCGATGATGGTGTTGATTGTTGGACTGTTAAAGTAGCCAATACTGGCGTCGTGGGTGGAGAACCCTCCGACAGACACCGTAGAGAAGCTGTGCCCAATTGCATCAAATACCGGCATGCCAGCCAGCCAAAGCGCGACGGCGCAGGCAATCGTCAGTAAGAGATAGATCAGCCACAGCGTTTTTGCCGTATCGGCAATACGCGGGCGCATTTTGTTTTCCTTCAACGGCCCCGGCATCTCCGCGCGATAAAGCTGCATCCCACCAACACCAAGAATCGGCAGGATGGCAACGGCGAGTACGATGATCCCCATCCCACCAAACCATTGCAGCATTTGTCGATAAAACAGGATGGCTTTAGGCAGTGAATCCAGCCCAACCAGCGTGGTGGCACCCGTTGTCGTTAAACCAGAGAACGATTCGAAAAAAGCATCCGTTACGCCCAAATTAGGGTGTTCAGCAAACAGGAAAGGCAGCGCACCGACGCTTCCCAGCACCGTCCAGAAAAGGACGACGATCAGAAACCCTTCACGAGATTTCAGTTCATGCTTCTGTTTGCGGTTTGGTAACCACAGCACGATGCCAATCGCCAGCGCGACAATAAAGGTCTGCGTAAACGCTCGGCCTGCGCCATCGCGGTAAATTAACGCCACCAGTCCGGGAATAACCATCGTCCCGGAAAAAAGGATAACCAACTGGCCGACAATACGGGTTATGGCGCGCAAGTGCATCGCAGGGAATTCCTTAATGATTCATAAAAAGCGCTGGGATTATTATGGAATCGGCAATAAATGCAACGCACCGCGACTTAAATCACGCAATTTTGTTGCCGCTTCCTCGGTTACCCTAACGGGGATAGAGAACCGCAATACAACTTCCACGCCATACTCACTATGCAGCACTTTCCCGCCAAGCTGGAAGATCAGTGATTCCACCTGAGGCAACAGTGCATAGTCACAGTGTAAGCCATACTCTTTTTGCAATACTTTCTCTTGCAGCGATAACAGCTTCAGCGCTTGCTGGACCCCACCGCCATAAGCCTTCACCAGCCCACCCGTACCCAGCGGGATTCCGCCATAGTAACGTACCACCACAGCCGTAATCTCACCGATACCGCTTCCCATCAGCTGCGACAGCATCGGTTTGCCCGCCGTGCCGGATGGCTCGCCATCGTCAGAAAAACCAAGCTGCTGGGAATCGTTGGGCGCACCTGCAACAAACGCCCAGCAGTGATGCCCCGCCGAGGTATGTTCTTCCCTGACGTGCTGGATAAACGCTTTGGCCGCGTCGATTCCCGGCGTTGCCGCCAGGATCGTCGTAAAGCGGCTTTTCTTGATTTCCTCGCTGAAGCTCACGGGTGCAGCAGGAACGGGATAAACTTGCATCAGGCCAGATTCAGGTCGCGCGTCATGTTCTCCACGCGCCCTTCATGAATGACAATATTATCTTCGATACGGATACCGCCAAACGGCTTCAACGCCTCGATTTTTTGCCAGTCAACATGCTGACTCAATTCGCCCTCACGCCACGGCGCGAGCAAGGATTCGATGAAATAGATTCCCGGTTCGATCGTCATGACCATGCCAGGTTCAAGCACGCGAGTACAACGCAGGTAAGGATGCTGCGACGGTGCCGCCAAATGTGTGCCGCGATCGTCTTGCATAAATCCGGCGACATCATGCACCTGCAAACCCAGCGGGTGGCCAAGACCGTGCGGCAGGAAAGCCGACGTGAGCCCCTGCTCCACCATAGCTTCTTCGCTGATATCCCGCACCAGCTGATGCGATTTCAGCAGCTTCGCAATCCGCTGATGCATCTGAATATGGT
Organism: Pectobacterium actinidiae; assembly: GCF_000803315.1. Classification (NCBI taxonomy): domain Bacteria; kingdom Pseudomonadati; phylum Pseudomonadota; class Gammaproteobacteria; order Enterobacterales; family Pectobacteriaceae; genus Pectobacterium; species Pectobacterium actinidiae. Next base: position 803,864 of record NZ_JRMH01000002.1, on the reverse strand, counting down.
AATCGGTATAACGCACTCCCGCCTGAATAGTATCAATCAATGAAAGCATTTCCTGATTGAGATCTTTAATTAGCAGGGCAAAGGCGCCATCGCTCTGTGCGGAATAGGTACGGGTAAGATCGGCGGCATAGCCGTTATATTCCGCCCCTGCATCAATCAGGAAGCTGCGGACATCGGAAGGCACCTGATGATCGAGCTGGGTATAGTGCAACACCGCGGCATGTTCATTGAGCGCGATGATATTGCCATAAGGCACATCAATATCACGATGACCAGTTGCCGTCAGATATGCCAGATTAATATCAAACTCGCTCATGCCGGACAGAAATGCTTCGTGCGCGGCACAATGACCGATAACGGCCGTCTTCTGTGCTTCACGCATGCAGGCCAGCTCGTAATCGGTTTTGTAAGCGCGATGATAGTGCAGGTAATCCAGCACACCCTGAGGGTTAATATTATCCGCACGAATGCCCAACTCCTGCGCACGCTGCGGGGCGTAGCCGATATAGGCAACACGCTCACGCTGCGATGGCAGACATTGGCCGATATCATCGGCATTCCGTAGCACGGAAATCTCAATCTCTTCAGTCCAGAAACTCTCCGGAACCGGCGCTACGTTATGCCAGTAATCAACAGGTGAGTAGAACCACAGCTTCGGCGGGTTAACACCGTCAACCCATAACCAGCAGTTCGGCACCTGCGTGACGGGCACCCAGGCTTTAAATTGCGGGTTAACTTTGAAAGGGTAGTCGTGATCGTCCAGAAAAACGGTCAATAATTCACCAGAGTGAATCAGTAATGCGTCAAGCTGATGGCGCGCTAAAACCGCCTGAGCACGCGTTTGCAGCGTAGCCAGATGGTGATGATATAAAGAAGCCAGCTTTTCCATGAGTATCCTTGTACGTCACGACATGATCTCTCCATTTTAACACAGGCATTCCTCAAGGGCAGCGTCCGGTGCTTTGTGATCGATTCGGCAAAAAATTAATCTCTTGTTTGCAAAAAATTAACATTAAAACCACAATTCGATTATCTGGTCATACCAGATCACTCACACAAACAGCGGAGATGAACATGCTTTATCAAGGTGAATCCCTCTACCTTAACTGGCTTGAGGACGGCATTGTCGAGCTGGTATTTTCTGCCCCTGGCTCCGTAAACAAGCTCGATACCCGCACCGTTGCCAGCCTGGGTAAAGCGCTGGACGTTCTGGCAGAACAACCGAACCTGAAGGGGTTGCTGCTACGTTCTGACAAACCGGCATTTATTGTTGGTGCCGATATCACGGAATTCCTTTCTCTTTTTGCCGCACCGGCCGAAAAGCTGCATGAATGGCTTGTCTTCGCCAACCGCATTTTTAGTCGCCTTGAGGATTTACCTGTTCCCACGCTGTCCGCGATTAATAGCTATGCGTTAGGCGGCGGGTGTGAATGCGTACTGGCAACCGACTTTCGTTTAGCAACGACGGATGCACGCATCGGTCTGCCTGAAACCAAACTGGGGATCATGCCGGGCTTTGGCGGCACCGTTAGGCTACCACGCCTGCTGGGCGCAGACAGCGCGCTGGAGATCATCGGCGCAGGTAAAGATATCAGCGCAGCCGATGCCTTAAAAGTGGGACTGGTACAGGCCGTTGTCACCAATGAAAAGCTGATTCCCGCCGCCATCAAGATGTTGAAACAGGCGATTGACGGTTCACTGGACTGGCAGGCTTACCGACGTCCGAAGCTTGACCCGCTGAAGCTCAATAAGATTGAAGCCATGATGAGCTTTACCACCGCCAAAGCGATGGTGCTGCAAACCGCTGGCAAGCACTATCCCGCACCGATGCTAGCGGTAAAAACCATCGAAGCCGCCGCGACCATGACGCGCGATGACGCATTGCAACTCGAAACACAGCATTTTGTTCAACTGGCACGCTCAAATGAAGCTCGCGCACTCGTCGGTATTTTCCTAAACGATCAATATGTTAAAGGAAAAGCGAAGAAACTGATTGGCGAGACATCCGTGCCGCAGCACGCCGCCGTGTTAGGTGCGGGCATTATGGGTGGTGGCATTGCCTATCAATCCGCGTTCAAAGGCGTGCCGATTCGGATGAAAGATATCAACGAGAAACCGCTCGCGCTGGGGATGAATGAGGCAGCCAAGCTACTGAATAAGCAGATGGAGCGTGGCAAGCTGGATGGAATGAAAATGGCGACGATTCTGGCGAGCATTCAGCCAACGCTGGATTATTCCGGGTTCGAGCGTACCGACATCGTGGTTGAGGCCGTAGTGGAGAATCCGAAAATCAAAGCCAGCGTACTCGCGGAAACGGAATCGCACGTGAGTGAGAATACGATTCTGGCTTCGAATACCTCGACCATCCCGATTGCTACGCTGGCGGCATCGTTAAAACGACCGCAAAATTTCTGCGGGATGCACTTCTTCAACCCGGTACACCGCATGCCGCTGGTCGAAATTATTCGCGGTTCCAAAACCAGCGACGGCACCATCGCCAGCGTGGTGGCTTACGCCAGCAAGATGGGAAAAACACCGATAGTCGTGAACGACTGCCCCGGATTCTTCGTGAACCGGGTGCTATTCCCCTACTTTGCAGCGTTCAGCCTACTGCTCAGGGACGGTGCCGATTTCCGCGATATCGATAACGTCATGGAGAAAAAATTCGGTTGGCCGATGGGGCCGGCCTATCTGCTGGACGTTGTCGGTATTGATACCGCTCACCATGCTCAGGCCGTGATGGCTGAGGGCTTCCCACAGCGCATGGCGAAAGATTATCGCGATGCGATTGATGTGCTGTTTGAACACCAGCGCTTCGGACAGAAGAATGGTCACGGCTTCTACCGTTATCAAACCGATGGCAAGGGGAAGTTGCGTAAAGAACAGGATGAGGCTGTCGAAACACTGCTTAAGGACATCAGCCAGCCGAAAAAAGCGTTCAGTGCAGAAGAGATTATCGCTCGCATGATGATCCCGATGATTAATGAAGTCGCGCGCTGTCTGGAAGAAGGTATTGTCGCTAGCCCCGCCGAAGCGGACATGGCGCTGGTATACGGGTTAGGTTTCCCTCCCTTCCACGGCGGAGCTTGCCGCTATCTGGATACACTAGGCAGCGAACACTACGTCGAGATGGCGCAACAATTGGCGCACCTCGGTGCAATCTATCAGGTGCCTGACGGCTTGCAGCAAAAAGCCAAAAGTAATGAAGGCTATTACCCATCGGTCGCGCCACACGCGGACGTTTCTTACGGCCAACCGGCATGAGGGCAGGAAATATGGAAAAGGTAGTGATTGTTGATGCCGTACGCACGCCGATGGGGCGCTCCAAAGGCGGAGCCTTCCGTCAGGTGAGAGCCGAAGACCTGTCCGCACACCTGATGCGTAGCCTGTTGACCCGTAACGCAGCGCTGGATGCCCGTGAGATCGACGATATCTATTGGGGATGTGTGCAACAGACGCTGGAGCAAGGCTTCAACGTCGCCCGTAATGCTGCTTTGCTGGCAGAAATTCCGATGAATGTCCCCGCCACCACGGTTAACCGGCTGTGCGGCTCCTCCATGCAGGCGCTCCACGATGCGGCCCGTGCCATTATGGTTGGCGACGCGAATGTCTGCTTAATTGGCGGCGTCGAGCATATGGGACATGTGCCGATGAATCATGGCGTCGATTTTCATCCGGGGCTGAGCCGCACCATAGCTAAAGCGGCGGGTATGATGGGGCTCACGGCCGAGATGCTGGGGCGTATGCACAATATTAGCCGTGAGATGCAGGATCAGTTCGCCGCACGTTCGCACCAGCACGCCCACCGCGCCACCCAGTCAGGAGCGTTTCGTCGTGAAATCATCCCCACGGCGGGCCATGATGCAGACGGCGCACTGCAACGCTTCGATTATGATGAGGTCATTCGCCCAGACACCACCGTCGATAGCCTTGCCGCACTCAAACCGGCATTCGATCCGGTTAACGGTACGGTGACAGCCGCGTCATCCTCGGCGCTGTCCGATGGCGCAGCAGCCATGTTGATCATGAGTGAATCCCGCGCGGCATCGTTAGGCTTATCCGTACGGGCTCGTATCCGGGCGATGGCCGTGGTTGGCTGCGATCCTTCGATTATGGGTTACGGCCCCGTCCCAGCGACCAAACTGGCGTTGAAACGGGCAGGACTAAGTCTGACCGATATCGGCATCTTTGAGCTCAATGAAGCATTCGCCGCCCAGACGCTACCCTGTATTAAAGATCTGGGGCTTCTGGAACAGTTGGATGAAAAGGTCAATCTTAATGGCGGCGCGATTGCGCTGGGTCATCCGCTCGGCTGCTCAGGCGCACGCATCTCTACCACGTTGATTAATCTGATGGAAAGTCGCGATGCTCAGTTTGGCGTGGCGACGATGTGCATCGGGCTGGGACAGGGTATTGCGACCGTATTTGAGCGCGTCTAAACACAGGAAAGCTCTGTCAGAGAACGGCTAGAAACCAAAAATCCCACAGCCGTGGGATTTTTACTTGCTTATGTCTTACTGTTATCGACTGCTTTAAATAAACGAAAATGCGTCGCTGAACATATGCGCTGTCAGCGCACCGCGCTCGTTACAAAAACGTTCACGGGCAATTTTCGCCATTTCAAAGCGACCAGCAATATAGATATCCTGCTCTGCCAGTGAGCCGTAGTCCTGCAATACCGCGCTCAGAACGGTGCCCGTTCTGCCATCCCATCCCTCTTCTGGCTGTTCGACGACTGGCACCACCCGCAGATTGGGGTGCTTAGCCGCAAAGCCTTCAAGCTCGGGTAAGTCATACAAATGCTGGGATTCACGTCCACCCCAGTAAATAGCGATATCGCGCTCGGGTTGCTGCGACAGCGCGGTCAGCAGGATAGAACGCACATACGAAAATCCGGTTCCACCCGCAATCAACACCAGCGGACGCGTACTCTCTTCCCGCAGCCAGGCTTCGCCATGCGGGATATCGACCGTCAGGGTTTTTTCCTTGTGAATGCGTTCCATTACCGCCATCGCGTAAAGATTCAGTTCGGACGCCCCAATGTGCAATTCAATAAAGTTTTTATCCATCGGGGTCGATGCCAGTGAAAAAGGACGTTTATCTCGATCGCCCATCACCACCATCAAATACTGGCCAGCCCGAAAGGAAAACGGCGCTTCAGGTAACAAACGAACGCGATAAACCGTATCGGTTATGGCTTCGACCGAAGTCACTTTACAGCTCAATGTTGTCATGCATTCCCTCTATAGGGTCATAAAAGCAAAACTGAGAACAGGGCAGCAGCCGTTAACGCCGGGGCTCTCTGTCACTAAAAATGGCCAATTCGTCCCACATTTCATCAATGCGGGCACAAACCTGTGGGTCTTTCTTGATGGGGTGACCCCACTCGCGCTGCGTCTCGCCAGGCCATTTATTGGTGGCGTCCAGACCCATTTTGGAGCCAAGGCCAGAAACTGGCGAGGCAAAATCAAGGTAATCTATCGGCGTATTTTCTACTAATACCGTATCGCGCGCCGGATCCATACGCGTCGTGATCGCCCATATCACGTCGTTCCAGTCACGCGCATTAACGTCATCATCGCAGACAATGACAAATTTCGTATACATGAACTGGCGTAAAAAAGACCACACACCCATCATGACGCGTTTAGCATGGCCCGCGTACTGTTTCTTCATGGTAACGACCGCCAGACGGTAAGAGCAACCCTCCGGTGGCAAATAAAAATCGACAATCTCAGGAAACTGCTTTTGCAGGATCGGCACGAAAACTTCGTTCAACGCCACGCCCAAAACAGCAGGTTCATCCGGTGGCCGGCCGGTGTAAGTCGAGTGATAAATGGCATTCTGGCGCTGAGTAATATGCGTAACGGTGAAAACCGGGAAGTGATCGACTTCATTGTAATAGCCGGTATGGTCGCCATACGGCCCTTCCGCCGCCATTTCTCCCGGTTCAATATAGCCTTCCAGAACAATTTCCGCACTGGCGGGCACTTCCAAATCGTTCGACAGGCACTTCACCACTTCAGTCTTATGCCCACGCAGCAACCCCGCAAAGGCATATTCCGATAGCGTATCAGGCACGGGCGTCACCGCACCGAGGATCGTCGCAGGGTCAGCGCCCAATGCGACAGACACCGGAAAACGCTGCCCTGGATTTTCCTGACACCACTCCTGAAAATCCAGTGCGCCGCCGCGATGAGATAGCCAACGCATGATCAGTTTGTTTTTACCCAGCACCTGCTGACGATAGATTCCCAGATTCTGCCGCTCTTTAAGCGGCCCGCGCGTCACGGTAAGCCCCCAGGTAATCAGCGGCGCGGCATCTTCCGGCCAGCACTGCATCACCGGAATCCGGCGCAGGTCAACGTCATCTCCCTGCCAAATCTGTTCCTGACACGGCGCTGAAGACAGGCGCTTCGTCGGCATATTCAATACCTGACGGAACTTCGGCATTTTATCCACCAGATCGCGGAACCCTTTGGGTGGCTCCGGCTCTTTCAGAAACGCCAGCAGCTTACCCACCTCACGCAGCGCGCTGACTTCTTCCTGCCCCATTCCCAACGCAACCCGTTTCGGCGTGCCAAATAAATTGCACAGCACCGGCATGTCATAGCCTTTGGGGTTCTCAAACAGGAGGGCGGGGCCTTCCGCACGTAGCGTTCGGTCAGCAATTTCCGTCATTTCAAGGTAGGGATCGATGGGCTGGGTAATACGTTTTAACTCCCCTCTCTCTTCCAGCAGTGAGAGGAACTCGCGTAAGTCACGGTATTTCATGCTATTCATCGGGGGCAGTCTATCGTTCTGGCTATTATAAAGTCTCTTCGCCAACCTGTCGCTTCCCGCAACGCCTATTTATGGTAAGAATCTGCTCACTATCAAGAATCCGATCGCCAAAATATGGTAACAAAAATATCTGCCGAAAATTTTTTATCCGTGCTCGCTTTTGTTATGCTTGCTCGTCGGAATCATAAGTCTGCGAAATTATGGAAGCCTGGTACTTACTGTATTGTAAACGTGGTCAACTGCTGCGAGCGAAAGAGCATCTGGAACGTCAAGATGTCACCTGCGTGAGCCCGATGATCACGCTGGATAAGATCGTTCGTGGTAAACGAACGGAAGTGTGTGAACCGCTGTTCCCGAACTATCTGTTTGTGGAGTTCGATCCCGAACGCATCCACACCACCACCATCAGCGCGACGCGTGGGGTGAGTAACTTTGTGCGATTCGGTGCGCTGCCGGCGACCATTCCGCAGCAGGTTATTGATGAATTGTCACTTCGCCCGATTCAGGGAATCATTGACCCACTGACGCCACAACCCGGCGATAGCGTGGTCATTACTGACGGTATTTTCTCTGGTCTTCAGGCTATCTACACCGAGCCTGACGGCGAAGCTCGCTCGATGCTGTTGCTGAATATGTTGAACAAACAGGTCAGGCAGAGCATTGATAACCGTGAGTTTCGCAAAGCCTAATCCTTTGAAAACATAGCCCTTTGAAAAAATAGCCCAACGCTCCTTGCCTACCCGGCGCGTTTATCCCGCGCCGGATGAGAACAGACTTAGCGTTGCATATGTTGATCGTGCAGCCACTGTGCGACACGCTTAGCAAAATAGGTCAGTACCCCATCTGCACCCGCACGCTTAAAGCACAGCAGAGACTCCATCACCACCGGTTGCTCTTGCAGCCAGCCGTTCTGAATCGCCGCCATGTGCATCGCATATTCGCCAGATACCTGATAAGCAAACGTCGGCACACCGAACGACTCTTTGACGCGACGCACCACGTCCAGATAAGGCATCCCTGGTTTGACCATCACCATATCCGCCCCTTCCTGCAAATCCTGGGCGATTTCCTGCAAGGCTTCATCGCTGTTGGCTGGATCCATCTGGTAGGTTTTCTTGTTACCACCTTTTAGATTGCCAGCTGAACCCACGGCATCACGGAAAGGCCCGTAATAGCACGATGCATACTTAGCTGAATACGCCATGATCTGGGTATTGATCAGATTCTGCGCTTCAAGGGTGTCGCGAATAGCGCCGATGCGGCCATCCATCATGTCGCTAGGCGCAATAATTTCTGCCCCGGCTTCTGCGTGGGACAGCGCCTGACGCACCAAAAGCTCCTTGGTGACGTCGTTAATCACATAACCATCCGCATCGATAATCCCGTCCTGCCCGTGTGTGGTATAGGGATCGAGCGCCACATCCGTCAGCAAACCCAGCTCTGGGACGGCGTCTTTCAGCGCGCGGATCGTGCGAGGAACCAGACCATCCGGGTTATAGGCTTCTTCGGCATAGAGTGATTTTTTATCCGCTTCAATAACGGGGAACAGCGACAGTACCGGAACGCCGAGCTTAGCGATCTCTTCGGCTTCTTTCAGAAGCACGTCGATAGTCACCCGGTATACCCCGGCATTGAGGGAACTTCCTGACGATGATTTGTCCCTTCCATCACGAAAATGGGATAAATCAAATCATTCACCGTCAGTTGATTTTCAGCAACCAGGCGACGGCTGAAATCATGGCGACGAATGCGGCGCATACGTCGGCCGGGGAAAGTGCCGGGAAAAGCAGTGCTCATGTCATTATTCTCCTGAATCAGGCCAGCCGGAAAACCCGGCGGGCGTTTTCATCTGTTGTCTGTCCCAACCATGTGGCATCTTCTCCACGCCACTCCGCAATCTGGCGAATAATATGAGGCAGATAACAGGGTTCGTTACGGCGGGAGGCCGGTTTAGGGCGTAAATCCCGAGGTAACAGATAAGGTGCATCGGTTTCCACCAACAGCCGATCGGCAGGAATATGCGGCAATAAGGCACGTAGCTCTAGCCCGCGACGCTCATCGCAAACCCAGCCGGTAATGCCAACCATCAGTCCCGCGGCCAGACATTCATCCAATTCATGACGATTGCCGGTAAAGCAGTGAACCACGGCGGCAGGTAACTGACCCAGCCACGGCGTCAGCAGAGAGATAAAGCGGGAATGGGCATCACGGCAGTGAAGGAAAACCGGCATAGACCGTTCGGCCGCTATCGCTAACTGCGCACTGAATGCCCTCTCCTGCTCTTCGGGAGTCGAGAAGTTACGGTTGAAATCCAACCCGCATTCGCCAATAGCAACCACGCAGGCGGCGCTTGCTATATGATTCAGCTGTTCAGCGATGGCGTCATTCCATTGGCTGGCATCATGCGGATGAACGCCCGCCGTTGACCAACAGTAATCGGGATAGGCTTGCGCCAGTAACATGGCCTGATGGCTTTCCTGGGCGTTGGTTCCGGTGATCAAGATGCCACGGACACCCGCTTGCTTTGCCCGGATGACGACCTGCTCCCGGTCTTTTTCAAACTGAGAACTGGTTAGGTTGACACCGATATCAAACATGACTCTCACTCTGGCGAATAAAAAAATAAGACCTCTCAAAGAGAGGTCATTTTACCGTTCTGCCGCAGGGAACCGTTCGTTACTGCGATGGCTCTTCCGTTTCAGACCGGCGGCCTTTGCCAACATAAAACCGCGCGAAGAAGACACCGATTTCAAACAGCAGATACATCGGGATCGCCAGTAGCGTCTGTGAGAAAACGTCCGGCGGCGTCAGTAGCATCCCAACAACGAACGCCCCGACCAAAATATAAGGGCGTTTTTTCTTCAGATCTTCTGGCGTCACCACACCACTCCAGCAGAGCAGCACGATGGCAACGGGCACCTCAAACGATACGCCGAACGCCATGAACAGCGCCATAACAAAATCGAGGTAATTATTAATGTCGGTCGCGATCAACACACCAACCGGCGCGGTTTTGGCAAAAAAGCCAAACGCCAGTGGGAACACCACAAAGTACGCAAACGCCATGCCCGAATAAAACAGCAGGCTGCTGGATACCAGCAACGGCATCATTAAGCGACGTTCATGTTTATACAGAGCAGGAGCCACAAACGCCCACACCTGATACAGCACCAGTGGCGCAGCGACAAACACGGAGACAATCATCGTCAGCTTTATCGGTGTAAAGAAAGGCGAGGCGACATCGGTCGCGATCATGCTGGCACCCACAGGCAACTGCTTGATGAGCGGTGCAGAAACCACTTGGTAAATATCATTGGCAAAGAACACCAGCACAATAAATACCGCTAGTACACAGAGAATACTGTTCAGTAGCCGCTTGCGTAGCTCAATCAGGTGGCTAATTAGCGGTTGAGTATCTTCATCGGCCATAAACTAACGACTATCGCTCGGTTGGCGGGCAGAAACAGTAGAAGACTGGGACTGCTCAGGTTTGACATTATCATTACCGACAGCGTCATCACTTGTGGCATTGCGACCATCATGGTGATGTGCAGCAGCACCGTTTTCAGGCTTCTGCTGTCTGTCTGCTGGACGTACTGCGGTTTCCGCTTCGATCACCCCATCGTAGGCCGCTTCAGGATCGTTTAACGGGGTGTTGCGTTGTGATTCCGCCGCCGCACTATGATCATCTGACTTTTGGTGATCATCTGAATTTTGCGGTGACGATGGCTCGGTATAGCCACGTTTCATCGCTTCTGCCGCCTCTTTGAGTTCATCCATTGAGGCTTTCAACTCTGGCGACAGATTCTGCAAACTGGCTTTTTCGACTTTCTTCAGACTTTCCTGAAACTCCTGGAGTTTCAGCTCCTGCGACAGCTCATTCTGAACCGTAGACGCCAGCGAACGCAGCGTCCTGATCCAACTTGCAACCGTTCTGACTGCCACAGGCAACCGCTCCGGTCCGAGGACAATCAGGCCGAGAACCATCACCAATAGCAGTTCACCAAAACCGATATCGAACACAGATTACACCTGCTCTTTATGCTGGCTCTTCGTTTCGCCCGGCTTGACGTCTGACTGATTGTCAGCGATAGACTTGGTAGAGAAATCCGCATCTGGCTGCGTTTTGTCTGCACTAGTAGACGGCTGATCGTCACCCATCGCTTTCTTAAAGCCTTTGATGGATGCTCCCAGATCCGAACCCAGCGTTCTCAGCTTGTTGGTTCCGAACAGTAAGATGACGATGACTGCGATAATCAACAGGTTCCAGAGACTAATACCACCCATAACATTTACCTCTTTTCAAAAAGGGGAACGACAGAATTCTCGTTATTATATCGGGTAATTCTGACGTGCATCATGATCTGCTTCAACGAGTTCGACGCCAGCCGATAATCCAGGCAACAATTCCTGCTGCCATCAACCCCGAGGGAGCCATATCGGCTTCAACACGGCTGATGAGTAACAACGTACCACTGATTAGCAGCGTTGCGCCAATACCCAAAAGATATCGTGACTGTCCTTGACGAGACTGCTGCGCCTTCAACTCATAGGCCAGTTGATCGACGCTTTGTTTTAACATCTTATGCTGGCGTAGCCCGTCATAAAATAATTCAGGCACTTCCGGTAATTTTTCAGCCCAGAACGGTGCCTTTTCTTTAAGCGCACGGAAAACCGCAGGCAAACCGACCTGCTGTTTCAGCCAGTTTTCCAGAAACGGCTTAGCGGTTTTCCACAGGTCGAGCTGCGGATAAAGCTGCCTACCCACGCCTTCGACATACAGCAGCGTTTTTTGCAGCAATACCAGTTGAGGCTGTACTTCCATATTGAAGCGACGCGCCGTATTAAACAAATTCAATAATACATGGCCGAACGAAATTTCCGCCAACGGCTTCTCGAAGATCGGCTCACAGACCGTACGTATAGCAAACTCAAAATCTGCAACATTGGTGTCTGGAGGCACCCAGCCCGAATCCACATGCAGTTCGGCAACTTTGCGATAATCACGGTTGAAGAAGGCAATAAAATTCTCAGCCAGATAGCGTTTATCTTCTTTGTTCAACGAACCGACGATACCGCAATCAATACCGATGTATTGCGGATCTTCCGGGTGCTCGTGGCTGATAAAGATATTGCCGGGATGCATATCTGCATGGAAGAAACTATCACGGAACACCTGCGTGAAGAAAACCTGAACGCCGCGTTCTGCCAGTAACTTCATATCCGTGCCATTGGCCGTCAGCGCGTCAACATCAGAAACAGGAATACCGTAGATTCGCTCCATCACTAACATGCTTTCGCTGCAATAATCCGAATAAACTTCCGGCACATACAGCATCGGGCTGTTCTCAAAATTACGCCGCAGTTGGATAGCGTTTGCCGCTTCTCGCAGCAAATTCAGCTCATCAAGCAGCGTTTTTTCATATTCCAGCACCACTTCGCGCGGACGCAGACGGCGACCATCCGGCAACAGGTGAGGCAACCAACCCGCCAGACGTTTCATCAGGCGCATATCCGCTTTGATGACAGGCAAAATATCCGGGCGGATGACCTTGATAACGATCTCTTTTCCCGTACTTTTCAGGCATGCGGTATGCACCTGTGCAATCGAGGCAGAGGCCAGCGGTTTAATATCAAAGTCATCAAACCACTCTTCCAGAGGGATTCCCCCCATCGACAGCTCAATTTGCTCACGCGCCAGCTTGCCATCAAACGGCTCAACCTGATCCTGCAACATCGCCAGTTGATCGGCGATGGCTGGTGGAAACAGATCGCGGCGTGTAGACATCATTTGTCCGAACTTAATCCACACCGGCCCCAGCTCCTGAAGCGCCAAACGCAGGCGCTCCCCTAAAGGCATGTCGCGGTGACGATTGGGCAACCAGAACAGCAGACGACGACCCGCACGCAGCGGAAGCGTCAGTCGCATTTTAGGAATAAGCTCGTCCAGACCATAGTCCAACAGCACACGCACAATGCTATAAAGACGGCGTAATTCACTGGGCGTCATCGTAAAGCCTCCAGCTTCGCCAGCCGTTCGGACAACGTATCGGCGGATTTATCCAGCGCAACAATTTCCTCATGGAACCAGGCATTTTCCAGTTTTCCCGGAGCTAGCCGCCACTCTTCCGTTAACGTCTCGGACAGGAAATGTTGCTGCTGATGTAATGACCGTCTCAGGAAACTCAGGGTTTTCTGTGCCGTTTGGGTAAGACCCTGAGCAACAATATCGCCCAGATAGGGGGACAACCACTCCGCCGGATCGAACTCCGCCAGATCAAACAGCACGATGAACTGCTGAACGACTTGAATATCGCCCTCTATCACCAGCTCGCCGCTGCGCATCAGTGACGATAGCTGTTGACGATCGCGTAATTTCATCAGAACCGGAACACGTGTTTTCAGGCAGCAATCAGCAGGTTCGCCCCATTGGCTAATAACGTCCAGCCGCTGTTCGTTAAACACCAGCACCAAAGGCACATCCAGTTCAGCCAACTCGATCTGAAGTGTTTTCCCCTGTAAGCGCTGACGGGCAGACTTCATGCTGCGATCACAAGCAACCGTATCGTGAAAAAGCAGCTGATTCAGCGCGGTTTCCAGCGTAGCAGTCAGAAAAGACGTTATCAGCATTGGCGTTTCCAATCAGAATTTGAACCCACGATGCAGCGCAACGATTCCACCGGTGAGGTTGAAATAATTAACACTGTCAAAACCGGCATCGATCATCATCCCTTTCAGCGTTTCCTGATCGGGATGCATGCGGATAGATTCCGCCAGATAGCGGTAGCTCCCAGCATCACTCGCCACGGCTTCGCCAATCCTCGGCAGGATATGAAATGAATAGGCATCATAAACGGTGCTCAGCTGTTTAATGATCGGCTTGGAAAACTCCAGCACCAGCAACCGACCACCCGGCTTCAGCACGCGGTACATTGAGCGCAGCGCTTTGTTTTTGTCCGTCACGTTGCGCAGACCAAAGGAGATAGTAATGCAGTCGAAGAAGTCATCAGGGAACGGCAGCGCTTCAGCATTGGCCTGCACGTAGTTGATGTTGTCGATAATGCCTTTGTTACGCAGTTTTTCGCGGCCCACTTTCAGCATTGATGCGTTGATGTCCGCCAGAATGACCTCACCACCTTCTCCCACCATACGGGAGAATTTGGCAGTTAAATCCCCAGTTCCTCCGGCAAGATCGAGAACACGCTGGTTACGTCTTACCCCACTGCATTCGATAGTGAAACGCTTCCAGACACGGTGGATACCAAAGGACATCAGGTCATTCATCAAGTCATACTTTGCTGCGACAGAATGAAAAACCTCAGCCACCATGACTTCTTTTTCATCCCTGGCGACAGTCCGAAAACCAAAGTCGGCCGTTTTCTCCTGCTCACTTGCCATCTTATCCGCCTACTATTTCAGTCAAATTTCGGGTCTACCCATTTATGATGAGAGTGTACCAGACCCGTATAAAAACCCCACTGCACTAATTTCGCCTAGCCTGGTGCCAAGCTCACGAAATCCATACTCATTTATATCCGTCATACTTCAAGCTGCTTGTGCGTTGGCTTCACGCAACTCGAATTGTTTAGGATAGGTTACGGGTCGCTAAGGAGGATTCCCCTTCTTCTCCTTCCGTTTTTACGGCAGGAGGAATAGCATCGGGCGCGACAGAACCCGGTAATTCATCGTGTTCAGCGTGCTCATGGGCCGTTGCTTTTTCGGCCAATGACGGGCTGATCGTGCGTTTAATTTCGACCCCCAGCGCACGGAACCCCTCAGCCTGGCCAATAAGGTTACCACGCCCAGAGGAAAGTTTATTCATCGCCTGACGATAAGTGCCCTGCGCTTTATCCAGACTCTGCCCCAGCGCTTCCATATCGTCTACGAACAGCCGCAGTTTATCGTACAGCCGAGACGCTTTTTCAGCGATCTGTTGTGCATTGCGGCTCTGCTGTTCATAGCGCCATAAATTATTGATGGTACGTAATGCCACCAGCAGCGTGGTCGGGCTGACCAGCATAATATTGTGCTTTAACGCCTCGTTGATCAATTCGGGCTGGCGATCGATAGCAACCAAAAAAGCAGGCTCAACGGGAATAAACATCAACACGTAGTCTAGCGAACGCAGACCCGGAAGCTGTTGGTAATCTTTGCTGCTCAACTGCCGAATATGGCTGCGAACTGAGAGCAAATGTTCGTTCAGCGCCACACTACACTCCGCGTCATCGTCACTATTGAAATAGCGCTCGTAGGCCACCAGCGACATTTTGGCATCGATCACGACATCTTTGCCCTGCGGTAAACGCACAATGACATCCGGTTGCAAGCGGCTATTGACCCCCGTCTGCACGCTAACCTGTGTTTGGTATTCATAGCCTTCACGCAGACCGGAGGCTTCCAGCACACGGCTTAACACCACTTCTCCCCAATTGCCCTGTGTCTTATTGTCGCCCTTCAGTGCTTTCGTCAGGTTGATGGCTTCATGTGCCATCTGTGCGTTCAGCTTTTGCAGATTGCGAATTTCATGCGCCAATGTATGACGTTCGCGCGCTTCTGCGCCAAAGCTGTCTTGTACCTGGCGACGGAACCCATCAAGCTGCTCACGCAGCGGCATCAGCAGCTTATCCAGACTCTGTTTATTTTGTTCATCCACCTTACGACCACTGTGTTCAAAAATCCGGTTCGCCAGATTCTCAAACTGTGTCGTCAACCGCTGTTCGCTGTTTGCCAGCAGCCGCTGCTTCTCTTCCGCCGCTATACGGGTTTCTTCCAACCGAATGGTGACTTCCCGCAGCTCCGCTTCCTGCGCGCTATTGATTTCACGCAACGTTCGCAGTTCCTGATTTAACTGCACGCACTCCTC
The DNA here is from genome assembly GCF_000803315.1 of Pectobacterium actinidiae. Classification (NCBI taxonomy): domain Bacteria; kingdom Pseudomonadati; phylum Pseudomonadota; class Gammaproteobacteria; order Enterobacterales; family Pectobacteriaceae; genus Pectobacterium; species Pectobacterium actinidiae. The sequence goes on along the minus strand of NZ_JRMH01000002.1, from coordinate 788,218 downwards.
ACGGAGTTCACCGAGCTGTTGCAGCTTTTCATGGCAGGCAGAGAGTTGAGCGTGAGTCGTGCGCAGTTCTAGCTCGTTTTGCCGCAGCCTTTGTTCGTCCTGCTGCTTTGCCTGCTGTTGTTCGCTGAGCGACTGCTGAGTCTGGTGCAATGTCTGCGCCAGCAACCGCTGTTCGGTGTCATGCTGCGACAGCTTCTGCTGATGAATCAGGCTGGCAATCAACCACCCGACGAGTAGCCCGACCGCACTGCCGCCAAGACCATAAAATATGCTGATATCCACTTTGCCTCCGCCGGCCTTTCACGCTGTCGGTCAAGGTAAAATGATACTGTATGGATGTCCAGAAACAATTCCGGTTGGGAAGACGCTGAGCAGAAAAATGCGAGCCGCATTCCATATGAACAGGGATAGATGATAATTTGCAGAAAAATCAGATCGGTAACGTTGGGGGAACGGAAGGTACAGCTTAAATCTATTCCAGTAGGCGTTATTGGTGCAGCCAGTTTGGACTCGGACAGCGCACAGAAACCGGAGCGTACACGTAGTACGTGAGGATTTCGAGCACTGCCCAGGTTCAAACTGGCAAATAAAATAGCCTAATGGATAGATTCTTAGGCTAAGCGCTGCTTCGCATCACTGATCGCTTTAGCGACCTGCTGTGGTGAAACGCCACCTTGTGCAGCACGTTTATCCAGACAGGATTGCAGCGCCAGAATCGGGTACACGTCCTCGCCAATCACCGCGCTGAATTTTTGCAGATCGGCCAGCGGCAACGCTTCCAACGCTTTGCCCTGACGAATGGCTTCCACCACCGCTTCACCCACGATATGGTGCGCTTCACGGAACGGAACGCCTTTCGCGACCAGATAGTCTGCCAGCTCGGTGGAGTTCGCGTAGCCTTGCTCGGCCGCTTCTTTACAGCGCGGACGCTTAACCTGAATGCCTTCCAGCACCAGACCCGCCATCATCAGGCAATCGTGCCAGGTATCCAGCGCGTCAAACAGCCCTTCTTTGTCTTCCTGCATGTCTTTGTTATACGCCAGCGGCAGGCCTTTAAGCGTCATCATCATGCCGGTCAACGCGCCCTGTACACGACCGCATTTACCGCGAATCAGCTCCAGCGCATCTGGGTTTTTCTTCTGCGGCATCAGGGAAGAACCGGATGTCACACGATCAGACAGCTCAACGAACGCCGCCTCACCGCTGTTGAAGAAGATCAGATCTTCGGCAAAACGCGACAGGTGGATCATGCCGATCGACGCATCGGACAGCAGTTCCAGTACATGATCGCGATCGGAAACCGTATCCAGACTGTTACGCGTGGCCGAGGCAAATCCCAGCCAGCCCGCCAGTTGCTCACGGTCAATCGGATAAGCCGTTCCCGCCAGCGCACCGCAACCCAGTGGGCTGACATCCAGACGCTTCAGCGTATCTTCCAGACGGCTTTCATCACGCGCCAGCATCTCGTGGTAGGCCAGACACCAGTGAGCAAACGTCACCGGCTGTGCGCGCTGCAGGTGGGTGTAGCCCGGCATCACCGCATCTTGATTCGCTTCCGCCGTCGTGACCAACGTCTGACGCAGCTGGCGCACCGACAGCAGCAACTCGGCAATCTGCGCCTTGCACCACAGTTTCAGATCGGTCGCGACCTGATCGTTACGGCTACGGCCGGTATGCAGCTTTTTACCTAAATCGCCGACTTTCTCGATCAGACGTTGCTCAACCCAGCTGTGAATATCTTCTGCATCGCTTTGCAGGATCATCTCAGGATCGGCCTGTACCTCAACCAGCAGCGCATTCAGCGCCTGTTCCAGTTGCTGCTGTTCCTGTTCGCTGAGCACATTGACCGTCACCAATGCTTTCGACCAGCCGATCGAGCCAACGATGTCCTGCTCCGCCAGACGGTAATCAAACCGCAGTGAGTCATTAAATTGTTTAAAACGCTGATCTGCTGCCTGACTAAACCGACCGCCCCACAAAGCCATAACCCTTACTCCCAGAATTTAATTCATGTTGGTATCGCATCATGCCATACCCAGAAACGACTTACGCCAGAATACGTGTGCCAATCGCCACGCCATTGAACAGCGCAGGTAGCTGCTCAGCATGACGCCAGCTGGCGATATCAACCGGACGACCCAGCGCACGAGCAGCATCCAGCGCGGCGTTAACCTTAACAATCATGCCGTCGGTGATGATGCCCTGAGCGATCAATTGCTCGGCTTTCTCTGCCGTCATTTCGGCAATACGCTGGCCTTTACCGTCCAGAATGCCGCTAACGTCAGACAGCAGGATTAAATCCGCGCCCAGCGTTTGCGCCAGCGCCGTCGCTGCCTGATCGGCGTTGACGTTCATCAGGTCACCCTCGGCCGTAATACCGATGGAGCTAACAACAGGCAGATAGCCCGCAGACAGCAACGTGTTCAGCAGCGCAGGCGATCCCGCTTCTGCTTTACCCACAAAGCCCAAAGACTCATCTAACTGCGTGACCGTCGTACTGCCGCCATCGCCCAGACACAAGCCGACCGCATTGATGTCATGCTTCTTCGCCCATGACAGCAGCGTCTTGTTAGCGGATCCCGCCAACGCACCGGTGATGATGTCAATCTGATCGGCAGGCGTGACGCGCAGGCCGTTTTTCTTCACGACGGGCAGCGCCAGTTTCTTCATCAGATCATCCACCAGACAGCCGCCACCGTGCACAATCACTAGCGGACGCTGATGTTCCTGGCGGTAAGCCACCAGCGCGGTGAACAGACGTTCCAGCGCTTCTTCGCTATCCAGTAAAACGCCACCTAATTTGATAATTAACGGATTCATTATGCTTCACGCCTCGAAATGTCGGAACCAGTAGTCATTAAATTAACGATTGGGTTTCAGGGAAACCAAAACGAATGTTCATGCATTGTACAGCCTGTGCTGCCGCGCCTTTCAGCAGGTTATCCTCGGTGGCCACCACGATCAGGTGCTCGCCGTCGACGGAGAAACCGATATCGCAGAACGGCAGGCCGACAACGGATTTCAGCGCCGGAACGCCCTTATCGTACAGGCGAACCAGCGGCTTATCGTGGTATGCCGTGTGATAGGCCTCAGCGACATCCTGCTGGGTGACGCCCGGTTGCAGGCGACAGGTGATGGTTTCCAGAATACCGCGAGCAAAGTTGCCCAAATGTGGCGTAAAGATCACTGGCGTACCGAGGTGCGTTGAAATTTCAGGTTCATGGCGGTGGTTGAAAATGCCATAGGGTTGCAGGCTGACTTCACAGAAGCTGCTGGTCAGCGACGCTTTACGCCCCGCCCCGCTCACGCCGCTCACGGCATTAATCACTGGCCACTGTGCCGGATTCAGCAGTTGTGCATCCAGCAGCGGCTTCAGCGCCAACTGCGCAGCCGTTGGATAGCAGCCCGGCACGGCAATCAGCTGTGCCTGTTTTACGCTTTCTGCGCGCCATTCGGCCAGCCCGTAAACCGCTTTTGCCAGCCAGTCAGGGTGCTGGTGCTCAAAACCATAATAGCGACGATAAAATTCAGCGTCCTGTACGCGGAACGCGCCGGACAAATCAAAAACAGTACAGCCTGCCGCCAGAAAAACAGGAGCCAGATCGTGGCTGACTTTGTGGTCGGTCGCCAGAAAAACGACATCTACACCTTTCGCCGCTTCTTCCGCATCGGTCAGCGGTTTTACCGGGATATCGATGATGCCTTTGAGCTGCGGATGTAAATCAGAAATCAATTTTCCTGCATCGACACTTTGCGCAGAAACCATCAAAGCGGTTATGTTCATCTGTGGGTGACGGTTCAGGTAGAGCGCAAGCTCAGCGCCGGTATAACCACTTGCACCAACAATCAGCGTATTCAGCATGGGATCCGTATACCTTCTTACTTATCTATGGAACAGGTAACAGGGCTCACCAGCGTCGGTACGCTGTTCACCCGCGAAACTCAGTGAAAGTGACGAATCGCCATCGCCGTACCTTTGGGTTTCCTTTCGCCGAGCATTATTGTATTTTTATTCAAAATAAATGCATGAATATTGATACTATCCTAACCAGAGGCTGTCAACAGTGAAGATGAATTTACCCCCTTTTATTGAGCTATATCGGGCATTGATCGCCACACCGTCCATCAGTGCCACCGACAGCGCGCTCGATCAAAGTAATCATACCTTAATCAACCTGCTGGCAGGCTGGTTCGGCGATCTTGGCTTCCATGTGGAAGTCCAACCGGTTCCCGGCACCCTCAATAAATTTAATATGCTGGCGCGGATTGGTGAAGGAAAAGGTGGCTTATTGTTGGCAGGCCACACCGACACCGTCCCGTTCGATGACGGCCGCTGGACGCGCGACCCGTTCACGCTGACCGAACACGACAACAAGCTGTACGGCTTGGGTACGGCGGATATGAAAGGCTTCTTTGCCTTTATTCTGGATGCGTTACGCGACATCGATCCGACCAAGCTGACGAAACCGCTCTATGTGCTGGCAACGGCGGATGAAGAGACGACGATGGCGGGCGCCAAGTATTTCTCCGAATCGACGCAGATTCACCCGGATTGCGCCATTATTGGTGAACCGACTTCACTGCAACCGGTGCGTGCCCACAAGGGTCATATGTCCAACGCGATCCGCATTCAGGGGCAGTCTGGCCACTCCAGCGATCCGTCGCGCGGCGTGAACGCGATCGAGCTGATGCACGAAGCCATTTCTCACCTGCTGGTACTGCGTAACACACTACAGGAACGCTACCACAACCCGATTTTCCACATTCCTCACCCGACCATGAACCTCGGCCACATTCACGGCGGCGATGCCGCTAACCGTATTTGCGGCTGCTGTGAACTGCATATGGATATCCGTCCGCTGCCGGGCATTACGCTTAACGATCTGGACGGGCTACTGTCTGAAGCGCTCGAGCCTGTTAGTCAACGCTGGCCCGGTCGGTTAACCATCAGCGAGCTGCACCCGCCGATTCCTGGCTATGAGTGCCCATCCGATCACCGTCTGGTGTCAGTCGTGGAGAATCTGCTGGGAACGAAAACGGAAATCGTGAATTATTGTACCGAAGCACCGTTTATTCAGACGCTGTGCCCGACGCTGGTTCTGGGGCCGGGATCGATAGAACAGGCGCACCAGCCGGATGAATATATCGATACCAAATTTATCAAACCGACGCGGGAACTGATTTCTCAGGTTATTCACCATTTCTGCCACCACTGATCCGACGAAAGCGGCCTTGTCAGCCATGCTGGCAGGGTCATTTTGAGACAGATAATGAAAAAGAAAGATTTCATCGCACAGGATTTACTGAGCAAAATCTATCAGCACACCGATCCGCTGCCGGAAAAGCTGCCGCCAGAACGCCAGTTGGCGGAAGAATACGGGGTGTCGCGCTTCACTATTCGTCAGGCATTGGAAAAACTCGCCAGCATCGGCGCAATCCATATGGTGCAAGGCTCCGGTAACTTCATCAATCAGGGCGTACGCAGCAACCCGCTGGTGTATAACTCAATTACCGAAAAGAAATTTAATCAGATCTCATTCCGCTTGCTTAGCCTGCGTAAACGCCTGCCAAATCGGGAAGAGCAGCAGGTTTTTGCTATCAGCGAAAATACGTTCATATGGGAATTTAGCCGGTTGCGTTATGTCGATAATCGTAAGGTGCAGATTGAGATATCGAAGATGCCCGCCGCAGACTTTCCAGACATGAGTCAGAAGATTATTGAAAGCTCTATTCAGCAGTATGTGCTCAGCAAGGGCTATGCGATTTCACACTACCTGACACATTATCAGGCGGTTAACGTCACCAAAGCACAGGCTGAGCTGCTGGGCTGCAAGAAAGGCACAGCGGCGATGCATATTCTTAATCGCGGCATTTTACAGGGCGGTCGCGTGTACGAATCGAGCGATATCATCGATATCAACTACGCCTGCACCTACGTCATCCCCTTTAACCGCGATAACCTGAATTTCCGCCAGTCGCCGTAATACTTCACTCACGGCGTATGCATCGTGCCATCGGGCAGGCGACTCTGCGTCCACTCGTGTGGGCGATAGACAACGGGGAACTGCCGCGCCGCGTCCAGATCGATACCCACGCCAATACCAGAGCGTTCAATCGGATACAGATAGCCATTCTCCGGTTCCACCGCCTGCGGGAAGACCTTGCGGGTATTTTCCGGGTAAGCGACAAATTCCTGAATCGCAGCGTTATGCAGGTGGATATTCAGGTGAATGTTGACCGCCGCGCCAATAGGCGTCATATCCGGCGGACAGTGCCATGCGAGACGAACGCCAAAGTTCTGACAGAACGCGCCCAGCTTCAGCGCTGGCGTAATCCCGCCAATCTGTGAGACATGACAGCGGATGAAATCAACCTGACGGTTAATCACCAAGCTCTGCCACTCGGCAGGGTTATTAAACAACTCCCCAGTCGCCAGCGGCACCGCACTCTGGCTGCGGATCTGCGCCAGCCATTCATTTTGCGCGGGCGGCAAAATATCTTCGATAAAATAAGGACGATACACTTCTACCGCTTTGGCGAACTGTACGGCCTGATTCGGGAACAAGCGCTCATGAACATCATGCAGGATGTGGAAACGATCGCCGTATTTCTCGCGCAGCGCACGGAACATGGCGAGCGTGTTGGCCATGTACTGATCCTGATCGTAATAGGCTCCCTCCGTTGGCTGCCGCGTGCTGTGCAGCGCATCGGGATTACCGCCATAGAACCCTAACTGGCAGCGGATATGACGATAGCCCTGCGCATACAGCCGATCCACTTCCTGATAAAGCCCATCCAGCGTATCGCTGGCAGCATGGCTGTAAGCGGCAATGGCATCACGGGATTTCCCACCAAACAGGTGATAAAGCGGCATATCCGCCAGCTTGCCCTTGATATCCCACAGCGCCATATCAACGCCCGCCACCGCATTATTGATAACCGGCCCATTACGCCAATAAGCGTTGACCATCATCATGTGCCACAGATCTTCAATGTGGTTGGCATCTCGTCCTAGCAAAAGTGGTTTGAGGTACTCGTCCACCATCGCTTTGACAGCCAGCGGGCGCTGCTGGAAAGTCGCACATCCATAACCCGTCACGCCTTTATCCGTGTGAACCACCACCGTCACTAAATTATGGCGGTCGGGACGGGTAACAAGACATTCAATATCAGTAATGATTGTCGGCAACAAAAAAATATCCTCCAGCGCATTTACCGGAATAGCCCTACCCGGCAAAAACACAATCTAAAATCAGTTTCTTTTTTTGTTTTCTACTTATTTTTTCTTTTATTGTAAACCTATTATTTAAAAGATTTATTTTGGTTTGAAAAACGCGTTAAATTGATAAAAAAACCAGACCAATTTAAAGAAATAAACAAAAAAGATGCCTTAAAAAAGTAAGCATGTGATGAAAATCATGTTTTATTGGTTTGTTTTTTATTTTTTTAAATTTTACTATCTGAGGAAATAATTCAGCCAAAAATAACATAAGGCTATGCAGCGGGGAGTTTATTCCATGGGAAAAAGTGACGTTATTCAGTCAATCATTAAACTGGTTGGCGGAAACGAAAATATTAATAAAGCCTGGCACTGCATGACACGGCTTCGGTTTGATTTAATTGATGAAAGTAAAGTGCAAACTGAGGCCATCAAAAGTCTGCCAGGCATATTAGGTGCACAGCACCAGAGTGAGCAATTTCAGATTATTATCGGGCCGCAGGTCAATGAGTATTACGAACTGCTGACCGCCCAGCTTTCTCCGACAGCGCTTTCTTCCACAACACCATCACAGCCAGACGTGCAGAAGCAGAAAAAAGGGCTGATTTCGCTATTCATGGATACCGTTTCCGGCGTATTTGGCCCGATCGTGCCTGCCATCGCAGGAGCTGGGATGATCAAAGGCCTGCTGGCCGGATTGATCGCCATGAAAGTGATCTCCGCGAAAACGGATACCGTGATCGTCCTCGATCTGATCGCCAGCGGCGTATTCTATTTCCTCCCGTTCTTCCTCGCCGTCTCGGCCGCCAAGATATTTAAAACAAACGAATATCTGGCAGCGGCCGTTGCAGCCTGCCTGATGTATCCGTCGTTAATGGAAGCCGCAAAAGCCTTAGCCAGCAAAAGCCCTGATGCGGTCAGCGCCTTTTACTTTATGGGCGTGCTGCCCATTTCGGTGTTCAACTACGCCGCCAGCGTCATCCCGGTCATTTTCTCCGTGCTGGCACTGAGCTATATCCATCGCTGGGTCGATCGCATTATGCCTTCGGTGCTGAAAACCGTATTTACCCCGACGCTGACGCTGTTTATCGCCGCGCTGGTGTCACTCACGGTTATCGGGCCATTTGGGATTTACCTTGGCAAGCTGCTGGCGCTGTTTATCCAGAGTCTGTTCGATCTGTCCGCGGTCTTCGCGGGTTTTGTGGTGGGTGCCATCCGGCCTGTCGCCATCCTGACCGGCATGCATCACGCCATGACGCCCATTGCGCTACAAAACTTCTCCGACCAAGGTTTTGATATGCTGATGCCGATGATGTGTATGGCTAATATGGCGATTGCGGGTGCCACGTTTGCCATCTATTTCCATGCCAAAAACCGTCAGGATAAGTCCGTCGTGCTGTCTGCCGGAGTGTCCGCGTTGCTGGGTATTACGGAACCCGCGCTATTCGGCGTGCTGACGAAGTATAAAAAAGCGTTTATCGCCGCCACGGTTGCCAGTTCCATTGCCTCGGCGTTTATCGCGTACTTCGGCGTCCGGCTGTATGGCTATATCTTGTCCAGTATTTTCAGCCTGCCAGCCTATATCGGCCCATACTTTAGCTATGCCGTCTCTGGCATGGCTATCGCCATCGTACTTTCTTTTACGCTGACTTATATTCTGGTCGTCAGAGCCTCCAGACAGTCGTAACCGCACTCGCGGGGCCGTTGCGCCCCGCCATCCTTACCCGCTAATTAGTTACCCTAATATCTAAGCCTCTGTAATTAAATTTCACAAATTGCCAAGCCCGCCTTAATGCAAGTACAAAGAATAAGGAGAAGAAAGAATCGTCAATTGACGAACTCGCCTTATCGTGGCTAGATGGAGGCAGTGCGTTAAAATATGTCAAGTGAAATAAACTTACAAAAATGGTAGGGATGGGTCAGGGTAACTATGAACGAACAATATTCTGCAATGCGTAGTAACGTCAGTATGCTCGGCAAGCTGCTCGGCGATACCATCAAAGAAGCACTGGGTGAAAACATCCTTGATAAAGTCGAAACAATCCGCAAGTTGTCAAAGTCTTCCCGCGCAGGTAATGAAAAACATCGCCAGGAGTTGCTGACCACGCTGCAAAACCTGTCTAACGATGAACTGTTGCCCGTTGCCCGCGCATTCAGCCAGTTCCTTAACCTGACCAACACCGCTGAGCAATATCATACGATTTCACCGCACGGTGAAGCAGCGAGTAACCCAGCACAGCTTTCCAATGCCTTTGAGCGCCTGAAGGAAAGCAAAGATCTGACCGACCGCGATATCCGCGATGCCGTGGAATCGCTGTCGATTGAGCTAGTGCTAACCGCGCACCCGACCGAAATTACCCGCCGGACGCTGATCCACAAGCTGGTAGAAGTGAATACCTGCCTCAAGCAGCTCGACCACAACGATCTGGCTGATTATGAACGCAACCAGATCATGCGACGCCTGCGCCAGTTGATCGCGCAGTCCTGGCATACCGATGAAATCCGCAAAATTCGTCCAACCCCGGTAGATGAAGCCAAATGGGGTTTCGCCGTGGTGGAAAACAGCCTGTGGGAAGGCGTGCCTGCATTTTTACGCGAGCTGGATGAGCAGTTGGAACAGGCTTTCGGCTACCGTTTGCCAGTGGATGCGGTTCCGGTGCGCTTTACCTCATGGATGGGTGGTGACCGTGACGGTAACCCGAACGTCACGGCGGAAGTCACTCGCCATGTGCTGTTACTCAGCCGCTGGAAAGCCGCCGATCTGTTCCTGCGTGATATTCAGGTGCTGGTTTCCGAGCTGTCGATGTCCGAATGTACGCCGGAACTGTTGGAGCGTGCCGGTGGCAGCGAGGTACAGGAACCGTACCGCGCCATCATGAAGTCATTGCGTTCACAGCTGAGCAGTACGCTGAGCTATCTGGAAGCACGCCTGACAGGTGAAGAGCGTCTGCCCCCTAAAGATCTGCTGTTGACCAACGAGCAACTCTGGGAACCGCTTTACGCCTGCTACCAGTCTCTGAAAGCCTGCGGCATGGGCATTATCGCTGATGGCAGCCTGTTGGACACGTTGCGCCGCGTACGCTGCTTCGGTGTACCTTTGGTACGCATTGACGTGCGTCAGGAGAGTACCCGTCATACCGAGGCGCTGGCCGAAATTACTCGCTATCTGGGTCTGGGCGACTACGAAAGCTGGTCTGAGTCCGATAAACAGGCCTTCCTGATTCGTGAACTTAGCTCCAAGCGCCCGCTCCTGCCGCGCTACTGGGAACCAAGTGCGGATACCAAAGAAGTGCTGGATACCTGTCGGGTCATCGCCAAAGCGCCAATCGGTTCTGTCGCCGCCTATGTCATTTCAATGGCGCGCACGCCTTCCGACGTGCTGGCCGTTCACCTGCTGCTCAAGGAAGCTGGCTGCCCGTTCGCCCTGCCGGTCGCGCCGCTGTTTGAAACGCTGGACGACCTGAACAACGCTGATGATGTCATGACGCAATTACTGAGCATCGACTGGTATCGCGGCTTTATTCAGGGCAAGCAAATGGTCATGATCGGCTATTCCGACTCTGCGAAAGATGCGGGCGTGATGGCTGCCTCTTGGGCGCAGTACCGTGCACAGGACGCGTTGATCAAAACCTGTGAGAAAGCGGGTATAGCGCTGACGCTGTTCCACGGACGCGGCGGTTCCATCGGTCGCGGTGGTGCACCGGCTCATGCCGCGCTGTTGTCACAACCGCCGGGTAGCCTGAAAGGTGGCCTGCGCGTAACGGAACAGGGCGAGATGATCCGCTTTAAATACGGCCTGCCGGAAGTCACCATTAGCAGCCTCGCGCTGTATACCGGCGCGATTCTGGAAGCAAACCTGCTCCCGCCGCCGGAACCAAAACAGGAATGGCACGAGGTAATGGATGAGCTGTCTCGCGTGTCCTGCGATATGTACCGTGGATACGTGCGTGAGAACCCAGATTTCGTCCCGTATTTCCGTGCTGCGACACCTGAACTGGAGCTGGGTAAACTGCCGCTGGGCTCACGTCCGGCCAAACGTCGCCCGAACGGCGGCGTGGAAAGCCTGCGCGCTATCCCGTGGATTTTCGCCTGGACGCAGAACCGTTTGATGCTGCCTGCGTGGCTCGGTGCGGGCGCTGGTTTGCAGAAAGTGGTGGATGATGGCAAGCAGGGACAGTTGGAAGCGATGTGTCGCGACTGGCCGTTCTTCTCGACGCGTATCGGCATGCTAGAGATGGTATTCGCCAAAGCTGACCTGTGGCTGGCGGAGTATTACGATCAGCGTCTGGTAGAAGAAAAGCTGTGGCCGTTAGGGAAACAGCTGCGCGATCAGTTGGCCGCCGACATCAAGGTCGTGCTGACCATCTCCAACGACGATCACCTGATGGCTGACCTGCCGTGGATCGCCGAGTCTATCGCACTGCGTAACGTCTACACCGATCCCCTGAACGTGTTGCAGGCTGAGCTACTTCACCGCTCACGTCAGCAGGAACAGCCGGATGCCGATCTCGAGCTGGCGCTGATGGTGACGATCGCCGGTGTCGCGGCGGGTATGCGTAATACGGGTTAATTTCGAGAGCAGTAAAAATAAAGGCCGGTCAACTGACCGGCCTAAAACAATAACCTTACGCCAGATATTTATCCTGCAAATAATTCCGCGCACGATTATCCAGACCGTATTCCACTTCAAGCCAGCTATCGATCGAACCATGTCGTTCGTAGATGGCCTGCAACGCCGTCACGATGAACTCTTCCTGCACCGACAACACATAAGAGAACTGTCCCAGCGCTTTCTCATTCAACGTTGCCGACAGATGCGTCAGTAGCTGCTGGCGGAAGGGCGTCAGCGTCGTTTCGGTGAGCAGGTAATCTTCCATCACCGTCTGTTCATCCGCACCCAGCGCAAACATCACCAGCGCCGAACCGATACCCGTGCGATCTTTGCCCACGGCGCAGTGCTGTACCAGCCCGCCCTCGTCTGGCCGTAATAACAGCGACACCAACTGTGTATAGGCCGAGTTATTGAAAGGCAAACGGCGATAAAGCTCCAGCATGAATGCCCGAGAATCAAACGCCGCCAGCACATCAGATCCCAGTGAATCCAGATTAGCCGTCACTTCGTGGCGTAATGGATTGGCCGGATAAGCGTGATAGTTAGCGCCAGTCCACAATACATCGGGCTTCTGCGCAATTTCATCAGCATCCCGGTAATCCACCACATGGGAAATAGGTACGCCAGCAAGATGTTCACAGTCAGCCTGACTCAGCAGATCCAGCGAGCCGGAGCGAAAAAGTTTACCGTGTCGAATAAGCCGCCCATCAGCAGCGCGGTTGCCGCCTAAATCGCGGAAGTTGATTCCGCCGTCCAGCGGTAATAAAGAGGGATGGAGCAACGTTGGTTCGGTCATACATCTCCTTGCGAGGTTGAAAGGCGAGCAAGGCAACCGTATTACACGTGCTAAGCACGGTGCAGGTTAACCCGATGAACCTGAAGAGGCTATCAGGATACGGGCTGGCATCGATGATAGCCAGCCCAAAATACCATCAATTTTTTCGCTTATTCAGCCGCTAACAACCGGCGAGTCGCATCCAGCAATACCTTGATGACGGTAGTTTCGGCCAGTTTCATGGTCGCCGCATCTGGGATTTCCTGCTGGGTACGGTTCACGATTACACCCGCGATCATGCCTGCTTTCAGCCCCTGGCTGGCGCACATGGTCAGCAGCGTGGCGGATTCCATTTCATAGTTCAGCACCCCCATGCTCTGCCATTCTTCCATCGAGCCGCGGAAGCGACGTACAACGCGTCCAGAGAAGGTGTCATAGCGTTCCTGACCGGGGTAAAACGTATCGGAAGACGCTGTGATGCCGACGTGCAACGCCGCACCCGAGGCTTTTGCCGCATCCACCAGCGCGGTGGTACAGCCGAAATCCGCAACGGCTGGGAATTCCATTGGCGCGAAGTGGAGGCTCGCCCCGTCAAGACGGACGGCCGCAGTGGTCACTAACACATCACCGACGTTGATGCCGGGCTGAATCGCCCCCGTCGTGCCGACACGCAGGAAAGTGCGGATACCGAGCTGTGTCAATTCTTCTACCGCGATTGACGTTGACGGACCGCCAATGCCGGTCGAGCAAACAATCACTGCCTTGCCGTCCAACTCTGCACGCCAAGACGTAAATTCACGGTGTGATGCAAGATGTACCGGGTTATCCATCAGGCGAGCAATTTTTTCAACACGCTCAGGATCGCCGGGGACGATAGCCAGCGTCGCGCCCTGTAAATCGTTCTTGACCAGACCAAGATGGAACACATCAGATGTAGACATAACTGCCTCCCGAGCAATCAATTGGGTATTCAGAGAAATCGCGCCGGACGCCTTATCCAGGCAGCCTTTCGCAGCCAGTCAGCGTCCGTTCAATACAAAGACTCTAGCGCATCATTACGTTTTTTAAGTGATGCGAGTCACCTATGAAAAAGAAACAAATATCAACATACATAAAAAATGTGATACAAATCACTATTTATCAGATAAGGACGTCATTTTTGCCGATTAATTGTCTTCTAGTGTAGATTCTTTAATCATTGATAGTATTTATCATGGATATTCTGAAATCCCTTTTTCCATGAAAATCGGCCGATCACAGGAGAGCGCGTAATGAAGACTGATGAACAGACGACCTTCACACATCTTCCCCAAGGGCTATCCCCAGCGGTGGAACCGCAGACCTCCTCCATCATTACAACAGATACTATCGGTATCGTTGCCAGTGAAACCACTATTCCTTCTCAGGGTGAGCCGCTACCCGCGTATATCGCCAGACCGGCAAACCACGATGGGCCGCTCCCTATCGTTCTGGTGGTTCAGGAGATTTTCGGCGTTCATCAACACATTCAGGATGTTTGCCGCAGGCTGGCCAAGCAAGGCTACATGGCTATTGCACCCGAGCTGTATTTTCGTCAGGGCGACCCCAGCCACTATAACGACATTCAGCAAATCCTGACCGAGTTGGTGTACAAGGTGCCTGATACGCAGGTGCTATCCGATCTCGATCGCGCCGCCAACTGGGCAATTAAACAAGGCGGCGATGCCAGTAAGCTGGCGATAACGGGTTTCTGTTGGGGCGGACGCATCACCTGGCTCTACGCCGCGCACAACCCACAGCTCAAAGCGGCCGTTGCCTGGTATGGCAAGTTTACCGGTGAGAAAACGCTGAATAGTCCCAAGCACCCGGTCGATATCGCTACGGAATTGGAAGCTCCGGTGCTGGGGTTGTACGGCGCGAAAGATGAAGGCATTCCGTTGGAACAGGTTGATACCATGCGGCAGGCGCTGCGTGCAGCCAACGCGGCGGCAGATATTATCGTCTACCCCGATGCCGGACATGCTTTCCATGCCGATTACCGTCCCAGCTACCATGAAGAATCCGCACGTGACGGCTGGCAGCGTATGCTGTCATGGTTCCAGAAAAACGGCGCAGCGTAACGCCATCACGCCATTTTCGTTACTATCCACAGCCTAAAACGCCACCGAACAACGGTGGCGTTGGTATTTATCTTTACGGTTTACAGAGAAAGACAGCCTTAAAACGTCGTCCAGTCGCCGTTATTGCCCTTGTCTTTCGCTGCCGCTGGCGCTAAAGACAGCGTTGGCGTGCGCGTTGGTGCCGGTGCATAAGAAGCGGTTTTGCCGCTGCCATATGACTGCAATTTAAACGCGCTTACCGCTTCCGCCAGAACAGAGGCCTGTGCTTGCAGAGACAGAGCCGCAGAGGCCGATTCTTCAACCAGAGACGCATTCTGCTGGGTCGTCGTATCAATTTGTCCAACCGCCAGATTCATCTGGTTAATCCCATCGCTCTGCTCACGGCTAGCCTGCGAGATTTCGCTGATGATTTCATTCACATCCCGCACATAGCCCGTTAATCCGCTCATCGTTTCTTCGGCGGTATCCACCAGCAACATACCTTCCTGAATTTTGCTCACGGAGTCGTCGATCAAATCTTTGATCTCCCGCGCGGCGGTCGCACTGCGTTGTGCCAGAGAACGCACTTCCCCCGCCACCACCGCAAAGCCTCTCCCCTGTTCACCCGCACGCGCGGCTTCAACCGCGGCGTTCAACGCCAGAATGTTGGTCTGGAACGCAATACCGTCAATCACGCCGATGATCTCCGCCATACGCTGGGATGAATCACGAATGCCGCGCATTTTCTGCGTTACGGAAACCATCACATCGCCGCTATGCTTCGCCGCACCAGAGGCTTTGTTCGCGATGTCTGTTGCCTGCTGGGTATTTTCCGCCGTGTTTTTAATGGTAGACGTCAGTTGTTCCATCGAGGCCGCCGTTTCTTCCAGTGAGCTGGCCTGCTCTTCGGTGCGCGATGACAAATCCTGATTACCTGCGGCGATTTGCGAGGCTGCCGTGGAGATGGTTTCCGCCCCGTCACGCACCTGCCCGACAATCGTGCTCAGGCTGGTGTTCATGTGATCCAGCGATTGCAGCAGCAATCCGGTTTCATCTTTGCTGGTAACAGTGATACGTGAGGTCAGGTCGCCCTGTGCCACTCTGTCTGCCACTTGCAAAGCCTGCTGTATCGGTCGGGTTACGCTGCGCGTAATTGACCAGGCAATTAGTGCTCCAAATACAGCGCCCAGCGCTAAAATGAGCAATAAAATCATGCGGGTATTGCTGTACACCTCAGCCATGGCTTCAACGGAGGTATCCATCGCATCATCTTGATAATTTACCAACTGCTTTACCGCATCACGGTACTGGCGTTGGATAACATTCAGATTATTGTTGAACTCCTCAATCGCCGCTTCGCGATTGCCCGCTACCACTTCACTAATAATTTTATCGCCAGATTTCAGAAACTCGGTACGAATTCCGCGAATAGTGCGTAACTGGGAGATCGAACGCTCTTCAACCGTTTGGCTTTCCAGTTTGTCCAGCAGGCGACCAATTTCCTGACGGAACTCACCCACACGGCTCACGTTTGTCTGAATTTGTTCCTGACCCGACACCAGCATCAGCCGCTGATATGCCACCAGAATACTCGTGACATTATCGATCAGATTGTTGGCGTCCACCGTTTGTGGATAAACCTCTTTGACGATGTCTCTGGCACCATCCTGAAAACTGGATAGCTTAGACAGGGAAAAAATACTCACGGCAAACAGCATCAAGATCAGGATGGCAAACCCGGCACCCAGCCGATAGCCAATACGCCAATTCGCTAAATTCATGTCTCACTCCTTTTAGGTAATGCATAGCAATGTCAATTGCGCACATGTCGCAGCTTGATGGACAACAGGGCGGAGAATGGCTGGCTATCCGAAGGAAATAGCGGTTTCCCCTCTGACTGCACCACAGATACCTTAAGGCAAGCCTTTCCACGCACACTCTCAGCGTGAGAGGCGCGACAAAAACCAAGTAATTTCTTCAGGTGTTCAGGTACAAAAGTGGAAATAAATCTAACAATGCTATAAATACGATTGATAAGACCGCAGATACATTATCGAGGTCATAATAATGATCTTCCCTCTTCGTATTCACGCATCCTGCCGCCTCGGATTACTGATTTTATCGACACCCAACTCCCCATCCCATGAACAATCAATAAAAATAATGTTGCTGCTACGTAAAAGCATAGTCAGACATATTTAATCTTCATAATGGAGAAATGGGAATATCTTAAAAATCAGGATAACCATATGAATAAAAGATAAAAATTTGTATTTACTCCCTGTGACACAACGCAAAAAAATCAGGGAGGCTACAGCCCCCTGATGGAATAGACGTTATGTTAGCAACACTGTCATATTATTGCGGCAAATTTAGGCTTTCTTTGCCCCTGCCAGCGCCAGAGACAGCGTGGGCGTACTTATCGGCATCGACGCATAAGACTCGGTGTTGCTACTACCATATGACTGTATTTTAAATGCACTCACCGCCTCCGCCAGAACGGAGGCCTGTGCTTGCAGAGACAGAGCCGCAGAGGCTGATTCTTCAACCAAAGCCGCATTCTGTTGGGTGGTGGTATCAATTTGTCCAATCGCCAGATTCATCTGGTTAATTCCGTCACTCTGCTCACGGCTCGCTTGTGAAATCTCGCTGATAATACCGTGTACGTCCTTCACGTGAGCCGTTAATCCGCCCATCGTTTCTTCTGCGGTATCAACCAGTTCCATGCCTTCACGAATTTTGCTCACGGAGTCGTCGATCAAACCCTTAATCTCCCGTGCGGCAGTCGCACTGCGCTGTGCCAGTGAACGGACTTCTCCCGCAACCACGGCAAAACCACGCCCTTGTTCGCCCGCACGCGCGGCTTCAACGGCAGCGTTTAGCGCCAGAATGTTGGTCTGGAACGCAATACCGTCAATCACGCCGATGATCTCCGCCATACGCTGGGATGAATCACGAATGCCGCGCATTTTTTGCGTCACGGAAAGCATCACATCACCGCTTTGTTTCGCCGCACCGGTCGCTTTATTGGCAATCTCCGTCGCCTGTTGGGTGTTTTCCGCAGTATTTTTAATGGTGGATGCCAGCTGCTCCATTGAGGCTGCGGTTTCTTCCAGCGAGCTGGCCTGCTCTTCAGTACGCGATGATAGATCCTGGTTACCTGCCGTGATTTGCGACGCCGCTGTCGAGATCGTTTCCGCGCCATCACGCACCTGACCCACAATCGTGCTCAGACTGGTGTTCATGCGATCCAACGATTGCAGTAGCAGCCCAGTTTCATCTTTGCTGGTCACCGTGATACGTGAGGTCAGATCGCCCTGCGCCACTCTGTCTGCCACTTGCAAAGCCTGCTCTATTGGGCGGGTTACGCTGCGCGTGATAGCCCAGGCAATCAGCGCCCCAAATACGGCGCCCAGCGCTAAAATAAGCAGCAAAATCATGCGGGTATTGCTGTACACCTCAGCCATGGTCTCGACAGAATTATTCATCGCATCATTTTGGTAATTCACCAGTTGCCTCACCGAGTCACGGTAATTGCGCTGAATCACGTTGAGGATATTATTGAATTCCGCGACAGCGATATCGTTATTACCCGCCAGCGCGTCACTAATAATTTTATCGCCGGATTTAATGAACTCGGCACGAAACCCGCGGACAACCCCCACCTGCTTGCGAGCCTGTTCTCCTGAGGCATTCTTTTCCAGATTATCAAGCAGACGGCTAATCTCCTTGCGGTACGCCATAATCCGATCGACATACCCCTGACGCTGTTCCTGACTGGATACCAGCATCATCTGCAAATAAGCGACAAAGTGTCCATTCACATTATCGATGAGGTCATTAGCATCCACCGTTTGCGGATAAACCTCTTTGACGATATCTCTGGCGCCATCCTGAAAGGATGAAAGTTTAGACAAAGAAAAAACACTCACGGTAAACAACATCAGAATTAAGATGGCAAACCCACTTCCTAATCGATAACCAATACGCCAATTCGCTAAATTCACATCTCACTCCTTTTAGGTAATACATAATAATGACTACTGCGCACAGCTACCGTTTAATAACGCCGCAGAGTAGGAAATAATATTTTTCGGAAAAACAGATATGCTTTATGGGTATTTTAAATATACCCATAAAGGAGTAATTACAGATGCACTTTCAACCTGATGGAAACGTTAAAAAATACAAACAAACTCACTCTATTGATACATCCAGAGCTGCCTCCATGCCGTCTACCTTATCGGCACAATATTCTTTAGCTTTATGACGGCGTCGATTAACCACGCCGAAGAATAAATATATTGATAGCGGATAAATAATCCTTTTCGAGAAATAACCTACCAGTCGATGCAAGAAAATTAGAGGAGTAGTGCGGTGATTTTATTAAAGGAAAGACAATATAGTTAATGTTCGGGAAGGAAGAAAATTTGCAGGGGAGAAATAATAAACAATCGGAAGGTGGGGAAAATAGTGCGTATTTTATCTATTAGTCAGGGAGGCCATAGCCTCCCTGATGTCATCAGCCATTAACGATTACTGGGTTTCACGCAGACGTTGTGCTGCCTGAACCATATTCGCCAGCGCCTGACGCGTTTCCGGCCAGCCGCGAGTTTTCAGACCGCAATCCGGGTTAACCCACAGGCGTTCCGCTGGGATGCGCTGCGCCGCTTTCTTCAGCAGATCTTCCATCCATTCCACACTCGGTACGTTCGGGGAGTGGATATCATAAACGCCCGGGCCGATTTCATTCGGGTACTCGAACTCTTCAAACGACTCCAGCAATTCCATATCGGAACGAGAGGTTTCAATCGTAATCACGTCTGCATCCAGCGCGGCGATAGAATCCATGATGTCGTTGAACTCGCAATAACACATGTGGGTATGGATTTGCGTATCATCTTTCGCCACAGCGGCATTCAGACGGAAGGCATCCACCGCCCAGGCCAGATAAGCATCCCAGTCAGAACGATGCAGCGGCAGACCTTCACGCAGTGCCGGTTCGTCAATCTGGATGATACCAATGCCTGCGGCTTCCAAATCGGCCACTTCATCACGCAGCGCCAGCGCAATCTGCTTAGCGATGGTTTCACGCGTAACGTCTTCACGCGGGAAAGACCAGCACAGAATGGTCACCGGACCTGTCAGCATGCCTTTCATCGGCTTGTCGGTCAGAGACTGCGCGTATTTCGCCCACTCAACGGTGATCGCTTCTGGACGGCTCACATCACCAATGATAACAGGCGGCTTCACACAGCGAGAACCGTAGCTCTGCACCCAGCCGTTCTGGGTAAAGATAAACCCATCCAGATGCTCACCGAAATATTCCACCATGTCATTACGCTCGGCCTCACCGTGCACCAGCACGTCCAGACCCAGACGCTCTTGCTCAACCACAGCTTGCTTGATGTGCTCGGCAATACCGGTGCGGTAGTTATTGCCATCCAGACGACCCTGTTTGAAATCCAGACGCAGGCCGCGAATTTCCGTAGTTTGTGGGAAAGAACCGATTGTAGTCGTCGGCCAGGCTGGCAGATTAAAGCGCTCACGCTGGGCATCAGCACGAACTGAATAGACGTTCTGGCGCTGGCTGTCCTGTGCGGTAATCGCCGCCAGACGCTGTGCAACGGCGGCGTTATTCACACGCGTTGAGGTACGGCGAGCACGAATCGGTGCGCTGTAGGCTTCCAGCGCCTCGCCGTTGCCGCTGTTCAGTGCCTGAGACAACAGCGACAGCTCTGCACATTTCTGAATCGCAAAGGCAAACCAGCTCTTCACTTCATCATCCAGACGCACCTCTACGCTCAGATCGATAGGGCTATGCAGCAGTGAACATGAGCTTCCCAGCCACAGGTCGCGCGTCCCCACCAGCGGTTGCAGACGTTCGAACCAGCTGCTCAGGTCAGCACGCCAGACGTTACGACCGTTAATTACCCCCAGAGAGAGGACCCAGTTAGCGGGCAGTTGAGCACTCAGCGTAGCCGCATCATCCTTACCGTGAACCAGATCAATATGCAGCCCCTGAACCGGCAGCGCTTTGATTGTTTCCAGATTCTGGCTAACGCTATCGAAATAGGTCGTCAGCAGCAGTTTCACCTGACCTTGCAGTGCGTCATAAGCCGGTTTAAACGCGGCCAGCCACTCGTGCGGCAGTTCCAGCGCCAGTGCAGGTTCATCAATCTGCACCCATTTAATGCCGCGCTTCGCCAATTCAGCCAGCACCTGCTGGTAAACGGGCAGAATGTCCTGCAACAACGACAGACGGTCAAACTGCTCACCTTTCACTTTGCCCAGCCACAGGTAGGTCACCGGGCCTAACAGAACAGGCTTCACGTTATGACCCAGCGCCAGTGCCTCATCGACTTCATCCAGCAACTGTGTCCAGGTCAGCTTGAACTGCTGCCCTTTGGTGAATTCCGGCACCATATAGTGATAGTTAGTGTTAAACCACTTGGTCATTTCTGCCGCAGCAGCAGGTTGACCAGTTGGCGCGCGTCCACGGCCAATGCGGAACAGCGTATCCAGATCGACCGAGCCGTCTTCATTCTGATGGCGTGCAGGTACGTTACCCAACAGCAGACTTGTGGTCAGCACATGGTCGTACCAGGCGAAATCACCCACTGGCAGCAGATCAACGCCAGCATCCTTCTGTTGTTGCCAATGACGCGCACGCAGCTCGCGCCCAACGGTCAGCAACTCTTCCTGTGTCGCGTTACCTGCCCAGTAGTTTTCCTGCGCTTTTTTCAGTTCACGGCGTAGTCCAACGCGCGGAAAACCCAGTGTATGATTCACAATCGCCATCGTTAATTCCTCATTTAGCCGTCCAGATGTTTACACATCCATAATCCGCAGGTACTGTAGTAATCACAAGCGCAATTTATTCACTGTCACTGTGAAGGACTCTCATGATCGAATTTAAACACCTGCGAACGCTGCAAGCACTGCGCAATACCGGATCGTTAGCCGCCGCTGCCGCTGCACTTCACCAAACTCAATCGGCGTTATCCCACCAGTTCAGCGATCTGGAACAGCGCCTTGGGTTCAGGTTATTCGTGCGTAAAAGCCAGCCGCTGCGCTTTACGCCTCAGGGAGAAATTCTGTTGCAGTTGGCAGAGCAGGTGTTACCGCAAATCCAGCAGGCGTTGCAGTCATGCCATGAACCGCACCAAACCACGCTGCGTTTGGCCATTGAGTGCCATAGCTGTATTCAGTGGCTGACGCCTGCGCTAGATGAGTTCCATCAACACTGGCCGCAGGTGGTGATGGACTTTAAATCAGGCGTGACGTTCGATCCTCAGCCAGCACTTCAACAAGGCGAACTGGATCTGGTCATGACCTCCGACATCATGCCGCGCAGTGGCCTGCACTATTCGCCTCTGTTTGATTTTGAAGTCAGATTGGTGCTGGCTCCCGATCATCCGCTGGCAGGAAAAGAGAAAATCGAACCGGAGGATTTCACCGCCGAAACCCTGATGATTTATCCGGTACAGCGACAACGATTGGACGTCTGGCGTCACTTTTTACAGCCCGCAGGCATTAGTCCTGCGCTGAAAAGCGTCGACAATACGCTGCTGTTGATTCAGATGGTCGCCGCCCGCATGGGCATCGCCGCACTACCGCACTGGGTGGTGGAAAGCTTCGAGCGTCAGGGGCTGATTGTGACTAAATCGCTGGGTGATGGGCTTTGGAGCCGGTTGTACGCTGCCGTCCGTGACGGAGAGCAACGCCAACCGGTGATTGATGCGTTTATTCGTTCGGCGCGTCAGCACGCTTGTGAGCACTTACCATTTGTGAAGGACGCTTCACGACCCAATGCTGGTGTACCCACAGTGAGGACGCAATAATTATCGTCCCCACGATGAAGCTCAGCCAGTCTGGCGTTTTATGCCAGATAGCGAAGTTGACCAGTAGACCAGCCGGCACGTGAAAGTTATTCATTATGCTAAGCGTTCCGGCATCCACTTGGGTTGCGCCGTAGTTCCACATAAAATAACCCAGGCCAGAAGCACCAATCCCCAACCAAGCCAGTACGCCCCACTGCACGGTTGTAGTGGGTAATTTATCCAGATTACCGAAGAGCAGCCACGCCGCTATCGTCACGATCGCAGCCCCCAGATAAAACCAGGAAAACGCGCAGTGCTGCGGCACAGGATAGAGCTCCATCAGGCGCTTATAACCCACCTGACCTGCGGCAAAACACACATTCGCCGCCTGAACCAGCAGGAACCCCCACCAGAAATGTTCACTCACGCCGTGATAGTGGATCACCGCCGCCCCGAATACTGCCAGCAGAGCGCTCATTACGTAACCCCAGCGCAAGCGCTGTCGAGCAAGTAGATCGTAAATCAGCGTAACGTACAGCGGCGTCATCACCGTAAAGAGTAAAAACTCAGGTACGGTCAGGTACAGGTAAGCCTGGAACACGAACAGGTACATGATACCAAGTTGGCAAGCGCCCACTAACATATACAAGAAAATGACACGCGGCGTGTAACCCCGCAGGCGTAAGAATGGTAAAAACACCACTGCTGCGGCCGTCAGGCGAAACATGGCAGAAAACCAGCTATCAACCTGACCCGCCAGATATTCGCCAATCAGGCTGAATGAAAATGCCCACAAAATAGTGGTGATAGTGAGTAATGGCACGACAACATCCGCTTAGGAAAAAGTATCGCCATTGTAACGGAGATAGCTGAATGAATTTCAGCCAATATGGTTTACATTAGGGTGAATAACGAACAAATGAAAGACATCAGATACTCATACATTTATCCTCTGAGAGTAAACGGCTATTACCTTGATATTCATAAGGTATTGAACACTGATTTTAAAATGGTCATTAATTACAATGATATCAGGCCATTTTGATGGAATCAGTCAATTAGCATAAAGCAAGTTGACCAAAGAAAATCCACACGCCGTACAGAGTGACACACAGTATCCCAGCCGTGTAATAGACTGTTTTATAGCGATTTTTCATGTAAATATTGCGTGCTAAGGCAATGAGTAAGGGCGTTAGCAAAAATAAAGCAGCCACACCCGCCTGTAAGGTACGGTTACTGAGAGACTGATGAGGAATGCTACAGATAGAGTCTCCTGATTCCATCATCCAGTCATATTTATTGATCGAAAATAACTCCAGCGCAAAATAGGCGAATACAAAATACCCCACCATAGAGATAGCATCGACGATCTTTTCCTTACTTATGTTCATTCAGGTATTAAGTCCTAGCAGTTTTCTTACATGGTTTCTAATCTGTAGTAGCCGTACTCCATAAGAAATGTAGTCGAATTCTACAGAGCCACGTTCAGGCTTGGCATCAATAAAATGAATAAACTCTCTCAATTTTCTTTGTATACCTCGGTTGTAACGAACTCCCGCCATCATGTACTGTTCGTCATTCAAGTAAAGCGTTGCTACATCCGGATAATCATAGAGGATCATATCTCTTAAGTGCTAAGCAACAATCCAGAGGTTAAAATCATCCTCCATCAGACAAGTAGCTAATTCAAGCTGATCTCGCGTTGTCAAAGTATCAGGGTTTAACCCTAAGGTCTTGGCAGCAACCTGAATTTGCATAGCAACAGAACCAAAAGAGGTTTTATTTTCGGGAGACGACTTTAGTCCCAGAAACCTTTTTATCTCAAACACCTGAAACTTATATTCTTCTGGCATTCCGCCTGACTCAATCCAGGCAACACCATCGAGTAACTCAGGAAGAATGCCGGCCTGATTAGCATACTTTATTATTCTTTCTTTGTTGTACTGAATATAGGCATCTTTATATGCGTTTAAATAATACCCTCCACTCTTCCTTTCAGGATTACTTTTGCCAAACTTCCAGAAAAGAACGTCAATCTCATCCCATTTCCTAAATCTAATCTTAGAAATATCACAAAATTTATTTCGTACGATAATATCGTTTGTCATAACCGTACCCTTTATATTAGTACACTTGCTCTTCCCATAAACTGTAACCACCCGTTCCAGCGATATGGTGTTGCCAATCGATGCTTTGATACGCAACAGATATCATTTCTTCTGGCTGGTTCTCTGCATGGATCAAAGCATGTGGATAGGAAACAGCGATGTTGCTTATCACTGCCCCAATGAGTTTGACAGAATAATATTTCTCCTGAATTCCTGTCTGCGCTGTACGGTAAAAGTCGAACAAAAGTTCGAGTTTTTCGTTGTTTGAGATGGCATTTCCCAAAAGCGGAGAGGACTTATCGATGGGCTTACAAAACGCTATAGGTTGATGATTAATATTTTGGTTTCTGCTGATAGCGTGATCAAATTGCAACACAAAAATTTGGTCTTTATGCCCTATCTGATACTTATTCCCAATCGAGTCAACAGTGCCACAATCAGCAGAAATTTTCCCCTGCTGATTACCCGTTAACGTTAAATAAATATTATTCGCCATATAAAATCCTTTTATCTAATTTAATCTATGAGATCGTAATAATATCAATATAATTAGTAACAGAAATACGTTAACTATTCGCATAGAATATTTATTTTATATTCCTATAGGTTATAAAACCGTATTGAAGCTAATTTTTAGCCTGATATATATTGCATTTTAAAAATTAAAATCAATTTCTGATTATAATTTCACTGGCGTAAAAAAATTCAATGGATAAGTCTTATAGTATCATCGGATATAAATAGTTAGAGAAGTGTTGAGAGGGGGGGTATAGCTCCTCGCGTCAATATATATCACCGATATACGATTCACTAACACAGCAGTAACGATCCCAGTAATACGGGATCGTTAACAGCTTATATTATTGTGCATTTCTCTACGTCAAAAATATTTTTGACGAAAAGCAAATACTATTAAATCTGCCATCTAAACCAGGCAAAGAAAACATTACCGTTGTTGTATGTTCCGGGAATGTAAGTCGCCTGGAAAGAGAGCTTGCTGTAACTTATTGATGCCAGAGGCAACAACACAGGGATCGGAATGTAGTTCCAGTTATCACGCATCGTTACACCAGCCGTAAAGCCCAGACCCAATTGAAAATCCTGATCGCTGATTGGTCGCCAGCGCTTTTCATAACCGTAGCCACCGATAGGCTCCCATTTGTTATAGGAGTCTTTGAATGCCATGATATAAAGTCCGTGCCAGTCCCCATCCTTATCCAGACGGGAAACACCGTAGCCCGCGCCCCACGGTCTTTCATTATATTTGTCAGTCTTTTCTTTATCGTACGTCCAGCGGTTATGCCAGGTGATCGTCGGGATATAAATATCGTGGCTCTGTGGCGAATTCCAGGTCGTAGACAGATTATTTTTACTTCTCTGCCACCAGCTTTCCTCATGTTCATCCGACGCCGAAGCATTGGAATCAGCCATAGCGGGCATAAGATTTGCTGTGCTGCTCGTATTGTTTATCCCTACATTATTTATGCTTTCTGCTGCGTAACTCAAAAAAGGGACAATGGGTAGTGTAATCAAACTCAACGTGATTAAAATTCGCTTCAAATACATATAATGTTCTCTGTAACAGCGTCACGATTCCATTCAAACAAAGATGATCCAAACAAAACTATCTTGATTGTTACCAAAATATATAGTTCAGTTTACGTAATTTGCCTATATAGACGGGAAACTAAAGCGGCCTATTATGAAGGGATAAACAGCAACTGTACTTAAATAGATAGTGGGTTAAGAGGTGCTTTCAGACGTTTCCTAGCTGAAATAACAAAAAACCACCTGATTTATCGGTGGCTTATATTCTGGTTGGAACCCGTTCCAGACATAGCAAGAACGGTGAATCGTCAACACAGTGGGATTAGATACCATCGCCATATTCGAAGCCGCGATTGATCCCGTTGAAATACTGATCCATATCCATCGCGGGTTTATCGCTTTCCGGGCGGCCGACGATACGAGCCGGAACCCCTGCCGCTGTCGTATGTGGAGGAACCGATTGCAACACGACAGAACCCGCGCCAATTTTCGCACCACAGCCGACTTCAATGTTCCCCAAAATTTTGGCACCTGCGCCAATCATCACGCCTTCACGAATTTTAGGGTGACGATCGCCACTGGTTTTGCCTGTACCACCCAGCGTCACGGATTGCAGAATGGAGACGTCGTTCTCAACGACGGCTGTTTCGCCGATCACAATACCTGTTGCGTGATCGAGCATGATCCCACAGCCGATTCTCGCCGCAGGGTGAATATCGACACCGAAAGAAACCGAGATCTGGTTCTGGAAATAAACCGCCAGCGCTTTACGATCCTGCGACCAAAGCCAGTGGCCAATACGGTAAGCCTGTAATGCATGAAACCCTTTCAGGTAGAGCAGCGGAGTAGAATATTTATCCACCGCCGGGTCACGCAGGCAGACGGCCTGAATATCACGCGCAGCAGAAACGATCATCTGCGGGTCGGCACGGTAGGCTTCTTCCACGACTTCACGAATGGCAATCGCGGGCATAATCGAATTGGCTAATTTATTCGCCAGCATGTAGCTCAATGCGCTGCCCAGATTCTCGTGCTTCAGCAATGTGGCATGAAAAAAGCTGGCCAGCATCGGTTCACAGTCCGCGAGACTGCGCGCTTCTGCCTTGATATTGGTCCAGACCAGTTCCAGTTCTTCTGTCGACATTGCCTTACTCTCCGAGATACTACACACCACAACGTATATCTGTTCTCAAACGACAGGCTTATTAGCGCCACCGCTCGTCTACAAGAAAATGAAGATACTATGAGCCTCCCAGATTAGGAAGCCCAGCATAGAACGACGTGTTTTATAACCTGGCGGTTTCGTCTTTACGCGTACGCCCCAATAGGCTCAGCGCTGCCTCTCGGGCGTCTTTCCCACAATACAATACCTGCCAGAGTTGCTCGGTAATCGGCATCTCAACGCCGTAGCGCTGCGCTAAAGCCAGCACTTCTTTCGTATTGCGGTAGCCTTCAACAACCTGACCAATGCTATCCTGCGCGCTCTGTACATCCATTCCCTGCCCCAGCATCATGCCGAAGCGTCGGTTACGGGACTGATTATCAGTACAGGTCAATACCAGATCGCCAAGCCCTGCCATCCCCATAAAGGTGGTCGGATCCGCGCCCAGCGCTGCGCCAAGACGGGTCATTTCCGCCAGCCCGCGGGTGATCAAGGCAGTTCGTGCATTGGCACCAAACCCAATGCCGTCAGACATCCCGGCACCGATAGCAATGACGTTTTTCACCGCGCCGCCCAGCTGCACGCCGATAAAATCGGGGTTGCTATAAACGCGGAAGCTCTTCCCACAGTGCAGCAATCGCTGTAGGTCATCGGCAAATTCACTGTCCGTTGACGCCAGAGCAATAGCCGTCGGCATGCCGGCCGCCAATTCTTTGGCAAATGTCGGACCAGAGACTACCGCAAGCGGGATAGTTTCGCCCAACGCTTCGCGTGCGACATCCTGCAACAGGCGTCCCGTTTCCGCTTCCAGCCCTTTCGTCGCCCATACAATACGCGCATCGGCACGCAAATGAGGTTTCAGTTGACGCAGAACATCACCGAACACATGGCTCGGCACAACGACCAGCACGTTTCTGCTGGCAGCAAGCGCCTGCGCCAGGTTGGTTTCAAGCTGAAGTGAATCCGGGAAAGGCACATCCGGCAGAAAAGCCTGATTACACCGAGCTACCTGTAATGCCTGAATATGCACAGGATTGTGACCCCATAGCACGACTCGATGGCCATTACGCGCCAGCGTAATGGCTAACGCGGTGCCGTATGAACCGGCACCGATGACGGTCATTGAAGCGTCAGACGCGTTCATCAGGCATCCTGAGACTGCGCAGCACCTTCACCTTCGGTCTGCTGTTGCAGGTAATTCATGAACAGCGCATCAAAGTTAACCGGCGCCAAGTTCAATTGCGGGAAAGTACCGCGAGAAACCAGGCTGGTGATGCACTCACGCGCGTAAGGGAACAGAATGTTCGGGCAATATGCACCCAGGCAGTGTGCCAGTTGAGTGCCTTCGATACCGCCAACGGTAAAGATACCACCTTGCTGAACTTCACACAGAAATGCAGTTTCTTCACCCAGAGAAGCCGTTACGGTCACACGCAATACGACTTCATAGATGTCATCAGCCAGTTGGCTAGAAGCCGTATCCAGATCCAGTTTTACTTCCGGCTGCCATTCCTGCTGGAACACCTGAGGCGCATTCGGTGCTTCAAAAGAGATATCTTTGGTGTAGATACGCTGGATTTGGAAAGCCATTTCTGTGTTGTTTTGTTCAGACATGTTAAGTAATACCCTTTTGTTAGATTTTCTTGACGTCTTCCGTCGTCATGATTAGGCGGACGTCAGCACATTTCTGTCATTGTCGTACTGCAATCAATGTCGTACTGCAATCAGCCTGCCGGTTATCCTGCAAAATCGCCGCCATTTTCGCTGTGTATGATTTACACACATGGCACGATGTGGATAGTTTTACCACAAACTGTTTTATTTGCCGCGGACTAAAGGCAGATTCTCACCGCTCCAGCCAGCCAGACCGTCTTTCAGTACCTGCACACGTTCAAAACCGGCTTTGTGCAAATTCTCGGCGGCTTCGCGTGAAGAGAGACCGTTGGCGCATACCACGATAATCGGCTGCGACTTATGTTTTTCAAGTTCACCTACGCTGCCGTTTTTAATGTCGTTCGGCAACAGGTTAAATGCGCTGGCAATATGGCCACGGCGATAGTCGTCACGGTTACGGATATCAACGACGACAGCATCTTCTTTATTAATTAGTCGGATCGCTTCACCGCGAACCACTTCTTTCACGTTCGACAGTTTACTCTTCACAGTAAGCACAATGACCGCAACCAACAGGGCAACCCAGGAAATGCTCAAAATAGGGTGCTTGCTAATGAATGGCATAATCTCTTGCATGGGGTGTAACGACTCCCGGATCAGTTAAGCAACAAAAATATAAGGTTCCTGAGTATACCTGCGCGATACGGCAATTACAGCCAGTAAGCCAATATAGCGTATCGAATCTGCGGCGAGCTTTCCATTTATCTCTATATTGATGCGCGCAGACACGCACCTTTGTGCCATGCTTGTCACGTCTGGAAATAGAAATCAGACAAGAGACAACTGGTAAGCCGCTGTTCATCGTGGAATAATTCACTGATATGAGTAAAAACGCGTTATTTGTACAGAGTCGAGTGGCATGTAGCGCCGATCGCCATGTATCCGCATTACAAAGGCTGCTCACCCGCTGTGTCAGCGCACTCTGCGTTGGCGTTTTGCTGTTGCCCGCGCTCGGCCAGGCTGAAGATAATCAAGCACAGCTCAAGACCCTGCAACAAGATATCGCCGCGAAAGAAAAAAGCGTTCAAGAACAACAAAAGCAGCGCAGTGCCTTAGTTCAGCAGTTGAAAAAGCAGGAACAGTCTATCTCTCAGGCCAGTCGTCAACTGCATGAAACGCGCAATACGCTGTCTACGCTCAATAAAGAATTAACCAGCCTCAGCGCCTCTATCGCCAAACTACAATCGCAGCAGGATAAGCAACAAACCCTCCTTTCTCGACAGCTTGACGCCGCCTTCCGGCAAGGTCAGCACAGCGCACTGCAATTAATGCTGAGCGGAGAAGAAAGCCAGCGCAGCGAGCGTATCCTCGCCTACTTCGGCTACCTGAATGAAGCGCGGCAGAAATCCATCAACGAATTACAGCAAACGCGTGTGGATCTGGCTGACCAAAAACGCCAGTTGGAACAAAAGCAGACGCAGCAAAAAACGCTGCTGAGCGACCAACAGCAGCAACAGCAGACGCTGGAACAGGCCCAATCCGATCGGAAGAAAACGCTGTCGACGCTGGAAAGCTCGCTGGAAAAAGATCGTCAGCAGTTGACGGAACTGCGCCAGAATGAAACTCGATTGCGCGATCAGATCGCCCGCGCTGAGCGAGAAGCAAAAGCCCGTGCCGAACGGGAAGCGCGCGAGGCCGCCAAGGTTCGCGCTAAAGAAGAACAGGCCAAACGCAGCGGCAGCAGCTATAAACCGACTGAGGGTGAACGCTCACTCATGGCCAGAACAGGCGGTTTAGGGCGGCCTTCTGGTCAAGCCATCTGGCCGGTTAATGGCCGCATCGAGCACCGCTTCGGTGAACCGCTACAGGGCGAGTTACGCTGGAAGGGTATGGTGATTACCGCACCGGAAGGCACGGAAGTGAAAGCGATCGCCGACGGAACCGTACTGATGGCCGACTGGCTACAGGGCTACGGGTTAGTCGTTGTCGTGCAGCATGGTAAAGGCGATATGAGCCTGTACGGCTATAACCAGAGCGCATTGGTCGCCGTTGGCGCTCAGGTCAAGGCCGGACAATCTATTGCGCTGGTCGGCACCAGCGGCGGGCAGAGCCAGCCCGGACTCTATTTTGAAATCCGTCGTCAGGGTCAGGCGGTCAATCCACAACCTTGGCTAGGAAGATAGTCTTGTCTTATTTAACCAAAACACCGTTATTCGCGTTGAGCCTGCTCGCCCTGTCTCCTTTGGCACTAGCCGGAAAACTCGCCATCGTCATCGATGATTTCGGCTATCGTCCACACAATGAGAACCAGATTCTGGCGATGCCAACCGCGATTTCCGTCGCGGTCTTACCCAACGCGCCGTACGCCCGTGAAATGGCAACCAAAGCCCACCAGCAAGGGCGAGAAGTGCTGATCCATCTGCCAATGGCACCGATGAGCAAGCAGCCGCTGGAGCGCGATACGTTACGCCCTGACATGAGCAGCGACGAAATTCAGCGCATTATCCGCCAATCTGTCAATAACGTGCCTTACGCCGTGGGGTTGAACAACCATATGGGCAGCGCGATGACCGCCAGCCTGCCCGGCATGCAAAAAGTCATGCAGGCGCTAAGTGCCTACCAGCTCTATTTCCTTGATAGCATGACCATTGGCAGCAGCCAATCGAGTCAGGCGGCGGCGGGAACAAACGTCAAAGTCATCAAACGCAAAGTCTTTCTGGATGATTCGCAAAACGAAGCCGAGATTCGTAAGCAGTTTACCCGCGCGGTGCAAATTGCCCGCCGCAGCGGTTCCGCTATCGCTATCGGGCACCCGCATCCTTCAACCATCCGCGTCTTACAGCAGATGTTACCCACGCTGGATGCCGATATTGTCTTAGTCCGCCCCAGCCAGTTGCTTAATGAGCCGACGCGGCAGTATGAGCCACAGCCACAACCGCCGGTAAAACCGCGTAATCCGTTCCGCGGCATACAGCAATGTCGAGTCAAGCAGCCACTGGAACCGGTTAAGAATGATGTGTTCTTTAAGTTGGTGAGCAGCAGTATTCAGGAAAGCGCACCGGTGATGTTTATCAAGCACCGCTGGCAGACCTGGGTTGCCCCAACCGAAACCGAAATACACAAACAGCCGTAAATCTCAGGCGTGCGTTCCCTTTTGCTGTCACGCGGATTCACTGCGGCAAGGTTATTCTTCATCCCAATTGAGAATAACCTTGCCCGACTGACCCGAACGCATGGCATCGAACCCTTTCTGAAACGCATCAATGTGAAAGCGGTGGGTGATAATCGGTGACAAATCCAGTCCAGACTGAATCAGCGCCGACATTTTGTACCAGGTTTCGAACATTTCCCGCCCGTAGATGCCTTTGATAAACAGTCCTTTAAAAATCACTTCCCCCCAGTCAATCGACATCGGCTCATGCGGAATGCCCAGCATGGCGATGCGTCCACCGTGATTCATCGCTTTCAGCATGGCGCGAAAGGCTGATGGCGCCCCTGACATCTCCAGCCCAATATCAAACCCCTCGGTCATGCCCAGATCTATCATCACGTCCGCCAGATTTTCCTGCGCCACATTGACGGCGCGCGTTGCCCCCATTTTACTGGCGAGATCCAGGCGGTACGCATTCACATCGGTAATCACGACATTCCTTGCACCCACGTGACGGCACACCGCCGCTGCCATCATGCCTATCGGCCCCGCTCCGGCAATCAAGACATCCTCTCCCACTAAATCGAAGGACAGTGCGGTGTGCACCGCGTTACCGAAGGGATCGAAAATAGCAGCCAGTTCGTCAGAAATATTGTCGGGAATGCGGAACGCGTTGTAGGCAGGAATCACCAGATACTCCGCGAACGAACCGGGACGATTTACCCCGACGCCAATAGCATTACGGCATAAATGACGTCGTCCGGCACGGCAGTTGCGGCAGTAACCGCAGGTAATATGCCCTTCACCAGAAACCCGATCGCCAATATGAAAACCGTTAACTTCCTGACCAATCGCGACAATTTCACCCACGTATTCATGCCCAACGACCATCGGAACGGGAATGGTCTTCTGCGACCATTCGTCCCAGTTATAGATATGTACGTCTGTTCCGCAGATCGCGCTTTTGCGGATTTTGATCATGATGTCGTTATGCCCAAGCTCCGGCGTGGGGGCGTCTACCATCCAGATACCTTCTTCCGGCCGCAGTTTTGCCAATGCTTTCATGATGGTTTCCTCAGATAATCACACCCAGACGCTTGCCCACACGGATAAAAGCCTCGACGGCGAATTGGATTTGCTGTGGCGTATGGGCAGCCGACATTTGGGTGCGAATACGCGCCTGACCGAGGGGAACAACGGGATAAAAAAAGCCAGCGACGTAAACACCTTCCCGCTGTAGCGCCTGTGCAAAGTCTTGTGCCAACTGCGCCTCGCCCAACATGACGGGAATAATGGCGTGATCGGCCCCCGCCAGCGTGAACCCTGCGGCCGTCATCTTTTCACGGAACAGACGGGCATTTGCCCACAGACGTTCACGCCGCTCTCCGCCCTGCTCCAGCAGATCCAGTACCCTGAGCGACGCGGTAACAATGGCAGGGGCGAGCGAGTTGGAAAACAGATAGGGTCGAGAGCGCTGGCGCAGCCAGTCGATCACCTCATGCTTGCCCGCCGTATAACCGCCCGACGCGCCCCCCAGCGCCTTGCCTAACGTCCCGGTGATGATATCGACGCGATTCATCACCCCGCAGCGTTCGTGCGTTCCGCGCCCTTGTTCTCCGACAAATCCCACCGCATGTGAATCATCAACCATCACTAGCGCATCATAACGATCCGCCAGATCGCAAATCCCCTGCAAATCGGCAATCACGCCATCCATTGAGAAAACGCCGTCAGTGGCGATCATGACGTGTCTTGCCCCTTCCGCTCTGGCCAGTTGCAATTGTGCTTCCAGCTGGCTCATATCGTTATTGGCATAGCGGTAGCGTCGCGCCTTCGATAGCCGAATACCGTCGATGATCGAAGCATGATTGAGCGCATCAGAAATAATGGCATCCTCCGGCCCCATCAATGTTTCAAACAGCCCACCGTTGGCATCAAAGCAGGAGGAATAGAGAATCGCGTCTTCCATTCCCAGAAAATCCGCCAGCTTACGCTCCAGCTGTTTGTGGATATCCTGCGTTCCACAGATAAAGCGCACCGATGCCATGCCAAAACCATGGCTGTCCAATCCGGCTTTTGCAGCGGCAATCAGCTCAGGGTTGTCCGCCAGACCAAGATAATTATTGGCACAGAAGTTGAGCAGGCGGTTGCTGTCCCTCACTTCGATTTCAGCCTGCTGCGCAGAAGTAATGATGCGCTCCTCCTTGAACACCCCTTCGGTGCGTGCAGCCATGATTTGTGTCGTAAGCTGTTGATAAAAATCGGCAGGCATAGCATCACTGTCCCATAAAAAGATCGCTTTATGGTTTTTAAGCTAGCGGATGTGGGCAGAAATGCGGGGTAAACAGTCTGAAAATGCTGGCTTCGTCACGGCCTGAATCATCTTAAAAAAGCGGGACAACACGGGATAAATTAAGCTCTGGCTGCTTGCGGTAAAATGAAATGCTATTATAGCGGTCATAAACAGTGTGGGGCGCGGTGCCTCACCGGCAAGATTAATAAAGGTCGCGCCCATGATTATCGTTACTGGCGGTGCCGGTTTTATCGGCAGCAATATCGTAAAATCTCTGAATGACATCGGCTATCGGGACATTCTGGTTGTCGATAACCTGAAAGACGGCACCAAGTTCGCCAATCTGGTCGATCTGGACATCGCAGATTACGTGGATAAAGAAGATTTCATCGCCAGCATTGTTGCAGGTGACGATCTGGGCGATATCGATGCCGTATTCCATGAAGGTGCTTGCTCTTCCACCACCGAGTGGGATGGCAAATACATGATGGATAACAACTATCAGTATTCTAAAGACGTGCTGCACTATTGCCTCGATCGCAACATTCCGTTCCTGTACGCCTCTTCCGCTGCAACCTACGGTGGTCGCAACGATAACTTTATCGAAGAACGCCAATACGAGCAGCCGCTGAACGTCTATGGCTACTCCAAATTCCTGTTCGACCAGTACGTACGTGAAATTCTCCCAGAAGCGGAATCGCAGATCTGCGGCTTCCGCTATTTCAACGTCTACGGACCGCGCGAAAGCCACAAAGGCAGCATGGCGAGCGTCGCATTCCACCTGAATAACCAGATTAACCAGGGTGAAAATCCGAAGCTGTTCTCCGGTAGCGAGAACTTCCAACGTGACTTTATCTACGTCGGTGATGTCGCCGCCGTCAACCTGTGGTTCTGGCAAAACGGTGTTTCTGGCATCTTCAACTGCGGTACCGGTCGCGCCGAATCCTTCCAGGCTGTCGCCGATGCCACCCTCGCCTTCCACCAGAAAGGCAGCGTGGAATACATCGCGTTTCCTGAGAAACTGAAAGGCCGCTATCAGGCTTACACACAAGCCGACCTCACCAATTTGCGTGCAGCAGGCTATGACAAGCCATTCAAAACCGTCGCCGAAGGCGTAGCGGAATATATGGCCTGGCTGAACCGTACCGTTTAATCGGATAAGGATTCATAAGCGGTATGAAAATTTTGGTCATCGGCCCTTCCTGGGTCGGCGATATGATGATGTCGCACAGCCTTTATCGCACCTTGAAGGCTGAACACCCGGAAGCGGTCATTGACGTGATGGCGCCAGCCTGGTGCCGTCCGCTGCTGGCACGGATGCCGGAAGTCAATCAGGCGTTAGCCATGCCGCTAGGTCACGGCGCACTGGAGCTGGGCGAACGTCGCCGTCTGGGTGTCTCGCTGCGCGATGCGGGCTATGACCGCGCTTACGTGCTGCCCAACTCCTTTAAATCCGCGCTCGTTCCGTTC
The DNA here is from genome assembly GCF_000803315.1 of Pectobacterium actinidiae. Taxonomy (NCBI): domain Bacteria; kingdom Pseudomonadati; phylum Pseudomonadota; class Gammaproteobacteria; order Enterobacterales; family Pectobacteriaceae; genus Pectobacterium; species Pectobacterium actinidiae. The sequence continues at coordinate 752,365 of NZ_JRMH01000002.1, read as the reverse complement.
TTTGCTAACATTCCGCAGCGTACAGGCTGGCGTGGCGAAATGCGTTACGGGCTGCTGAACGACGTACGCGTGCTGGATAAAGCCGCATTTCCGCTGATGGTTCAGCGCTATACCGCGTTAGCCTATGATCGTAGCCGTATCCACCGTGCTGAGGATCTGCCGCAGCCGTTACTATGGCCGCAGTTACAGGTCAATCAGGCCGAAATTGCGGACATGACGCAGGCGTTTGGCCTCAGCGATGCGCGCCCCATCATCGGTTTTTGCCCCGGTGCCGAATTCGGACCGGCCAAACGTTGGCCGCATTATCACTATGCTGCGTTGGCACAATCATTGATTGAACGCGGCTACCAGATAGCGCTGTTCGGTTCGGCCAATGACCGTTCGGCCTGTGACGACATCCTTCAGGGATTAACAGAAGACGCACGACAGCATTGCGCTAACCTGGCGGGACAAACCTCGCTGGAACAGGCGGTGGTGCTCATTGCCGCCTGCCACGCCGTCGTCAGCAATGACTCTGGACTCATGCACGTTGCCGCAGCGCTTCATCGTCCTCTTGTCGCACTTTACGGTCCGAGCAGCCCTGATTTTACCCCGCCGCTGTCCCATCAAGCCGAGGTGATTCGATTGATTACCGGCTATCACCGGGTACGCAAAGGGGATGCCGAACAGGGTTATCACCAGAGTTTGATCGACATTCAGCCCGAACGCGTCCTCAACGCACTGGATAACTATCTTGTTTCGGGACAGAGCCTTGTGCAGAAAGAAAGTCTCACTCCGGGAGAAAACCGGGTGCCGGGAGCAGATGCATGAGGGTGCTGATCGTGAAAACGTCGTCAATGGGCGATGTGCTGCACACCTTACCAGCCTTAACGGACGCGATGCAGGCTATTCCCGGTATCCAGTTTGATTGGGTGGTTGAAGAAGGCTTCGCGCAAGTTCCAAGCTGGCACCCGGCGGTTTCCCGCGTCATTCCAGTCGCGATACGCCGCTGGCGAAAAAGCTGGTTCAGTGCCCCGATACGTCAGGAACGTGAAGAATTTAAACGCCAGCTACGCCAGCACCGCTATGATGCGGTTATTGATGCTCAAGGGCTGATTAAAAGCGCGCTGCTGGTTACGCGTCTCGCCAACGGGAAGAAGCACGGATTGGATTGCAAAAGCGCCCGCGAGCCGCTGGCAAGTTGGTTTTATAACTATCGCCACCCCATAAGCCGCCGACAACATGCCGTGGAGCGCGTGCGGGAGCTGTTTGCCGCCAGCCTGAGCTATAAGAAGCCTACTGAACGCGGCGACTATGCGATTGCCTCACGTTTCCTCTCCCAGTCGCCCGCAGACGCTGACCGCTATCTGGTGTTCCTCCATGCCACGACGCGTGATGAAAAACACTGGCCGGAAGCGCACTGGCGTGAGCTGATTGCCCTATTAGCACCGAGTGGACTACACATCAAACTCCCCTGGGGAGCGGAGCATGAGCACCAGCGCGCATTGCGGCTGGCGGAAAGTTTTCCGCACGTTGAAGTCTTACCACGCCTCACGCTGCAACAGGTCGCCGAGGTATTAGCTGGTGCCAAAGCCGTCGTTTCTGTCGATACCGGGCTTAGCCACCTGACAGCGGCACTGGATCGTCCCAATATCACCTTGTACGGACCAACTGATCCGGGACTAATTGGCGGCTATGGAATGAACCAAGTGGTGGAAATGTCCGAAAGCCAGAAAATGGAGACAATTCCCGCTAGCCTCATCCATCAAAAATTAGAGAAGCTGATAGAATTACCTGCATCAGGCGAGTGATATCGCTCCCGACTGTGAACAAATACATGCTTAATGAATTAAGGTACGAACTGGGCAAAACGCCCAGCATAAGTTCGGCTGTCGCACTGAAAGCCGTCTTCCCCGGCTGTTTACTCACATTAGCCATTATGCCATTTAGCAGCATTATTGCCGGATGGCTTTTTTATCTCACGGGTTCGCTGTCTGTTTTTTATGTAGCGACACACCTAAGAACCATTATCGCAGCTAAACGGTTGTTACTGATTCCACTTTTCCTACTGGCTATCGGCTTAACCAATCTCATTTGGTATCACCACTACTATCAACCAGATAGTCTTTTTCCTTATGTGTACAACGCCTACAGGACATCCGCGCATGCCGGTATTTTGGGCGCATTTATCCTGCTAACAGCCCTACATATCACGCCCAAAAAGCAAAAGCTGTCGCTCTTCTACATCATCGCAATTTGTGTGTTAACACTGAGCTATGCCTTTTATCAGTCACTGTTCAGTGGAATGCACCGTATTGGATTAGTCTTTGGTACCGCAACGAGCGCAGCCTATTTTCTTACCTTCATTGGTGCCTTAAGCGCACAGGCACTGCTTAAGCTCGATTCAGCCTATAAATATTACCTCTATCTGGGGCATTTCCTGTTAGTGACTGTCGCGATTCTGTTGACAGAAACTCGGGCAGCCATCTTGGTTTATCCTATTGTTGGCGCGACCATTTTATTGTCAGAAGTCAGGCACAATAAGCGTTTATTCATCAAAGCATTTATCGGTTCATCGGCCACTGTTCTCCTGTGTTTATTCCTCTTCCAGAATACGCTTCATCAACGTGTCAGCGATCTGATTAACGATATACACAGCTACAGCATGAATAACAGCATGACATCGGTGGGTGCGCGTATTGCGATGTACCAATCTGGTATAGAAGCGGGGGAAGAAGCCTTGCTCGGGCAATCGGCCGAACAGCGTGCGGAACATATTATTGCACAAGCAAAACAAGAGGCTGAGCTATCGGGCGCAGTAGGATATTTGAATATCCATCTGCATAACGACGTGATTGATGCCTTTTCCCTTAAGGGGCTGCCGGGAGCAATATTGATCGTGTTGCTCTATGCCTCCTTATTTTATTTTTCATTTTTTGTTCTACGTAGCCACCTCTCCGCCGCACTGCTTTTTGCCCTGCTTATGTATGGACTTAGCGATGTTATTCTCTATTCACGAGACATGCTTATTGCGTGGCTGATGGCATTTTGTCTTGGCACAACGCTGACCGGAAAATGGCTAAAAAAGTAGGCCTGTTATAATTAGCGTGTGACAGTAGCATTTACCTCTGTGAGAGGGGGATGGGTTTTAGTACCATAGCGCAAAATTAGCTATTCATGCTGTCGTACCACATGGATAGGATCAGTCTTTTGGTAGCTGTCGAGCCAGGGGCGGTAGCGTGCCTGTAAAAAAATAACCTTTTAATTACATGAAGGAAAACGAGTGAGTCAACGCATCATCCCTTATCACAGGATTCTCGTGGTGAAGCTTAGATATCATGGCGATATGCTGCTGACCACTCCGCTCATCAGCACGCTGAAAGCCAATTACCCTGACACCAAAATCGACGTATTGCTGTATCAGGATACGATGCCGATTCTCTCTGCAAACCCAGAGATACATCAGCTTTATGGGCTCAAAAGAAAGACGGGTACGCTTTTAGAAAAAATCTGTAATTTCAAAAGTATCAGGCAAGCGCTTAAGCAAAACAATTACGATCTGATCGTCAATTTAGCTGACCAGTGGCCCATTGCTCTATTAGTAAAATCATTGGGATGTCACAGTATTGCTCTCGATCGGGGCGATAACCTGAAAGGAAAGATTTGGCGTTCATTTTTCAGCACCTGCGTTCCGCCAATAGGCGCGCATATTGTTGAGCAAAATCTTCATCTCCTCACCCCGCTCAACCTGCCAGCGTCAAAGACATGTTCAACATTATCACTGCACTATCGTCAGGAAGACGCCCAGAATGTATTTACTAAACAGCCCGCTCTTTTAACGAAAAAATATGTCGTTATCCAGCCGACAACACGTCAATACTACAAATACTGGGATAACGACAAATTTGCTCAGGTCATTGACCATCTTAAAGAAAACAATCTCGAAGTTGTTTTGACCTGCGGTCCTTCAGAAGATGATTTAAACGTGGTGCGCGACATTCACTCACAGTGCACGCATAAACCAGATATGACCTTTGCAGGCAAAACGAGTTTTCTGGAGCTGGCTGCGTTAATTGACAGCGCCGTGTTGTATATCGGTGTAGATTCCGCCCCAATGCATATGGCTGCCGCATTGAACACGCCGCTAGTGTGTCTGTTTGGCCCAACAGACTACAAATTATGGCGACCGTGGTGCGACCGCTATAAGCAGATTTGGGCAGGTGAATATCAACAGATGCCAGCCCAACAGAATTACGATCAGACGGTCAAATATTTGTCCTGCATTCCAGCACAAGCGGTTATTCAGGCATCAGAACACATGCTGCAAGAGGCGCGGGAAGAGAACACCAAATGAACATCGCATTCTGCGTCTATAAATACTTTCCTTTCGGCGGGCTACAGCGGGATTTTCTGAGCATCGCACAAACTTGCCAAAAACAAGGCCACGATATTCGTGTTTACACAAGCGAATGGCAAGGCGACAAACCTGAAGGGTTTGACATCGTTCTCGTGCCCATCTCAGGGCTGGGTAATCACACTCGCCATCGCCGTTTTTCCGACTGGATACAACATCATTTACAACAGCATCCTGTCGACCGCGTTGTCGGATTTAGCAAAATGCCAGGGCTAGACTTCTATTATGCCGCAGAAGGATGTACGGCAGAAAAAGCGGTTCAGGAAAAAGGCTTCTTTTATCGACTCACCCCCCGCTACCGCGGATATGCAGCACTTGAGCGAGATGTGTTCGATAAAAATAGCCACACGCGTATGCTGATGCTAACGCCACGGCAAATTGCCCATTTTCAGAAGCATTACGGCACACAAGATGAACGCTTTTTTATGCTGCCACCGGGTATTTCGCTGGATAGAAAGTACAGCACACGCTCTCCAGACACGCGTTCACAGTTCCGTCAGCAACATAATCTGGATGAAAACGGATTTGTTCTATTACAAGTCGGTTCCGACTTCAAACGTAAAGGCGTTGGCCGTAGTCTAACCGCTATCGCCAGCCTGCCACAGGAACTGCGTCAACGCGTAACGCTGTTGGTTGTCGGCCAGGACGATCCAAAACCGTTTCAACAACAGGCAGAGCAACTCGGCATCGGCAAACAAATACGCTTCTTCTCTGGCCGAGATGACATTCCTGACTTCATGGCAGCCGCCGACTTGTTGCTTCATCCGGCTCATCAGGAAGCTGCCGGCATCGTTTTGCTTGAGGCTATCGCGGCTGGGTTACCCATACTCGTCACCGATGCATGCGGTTATGCTTTTTACATTGAGCGCTCGCAGGCCGGACAAGTCATCCCAGAACCCTTTAGCCAGACAGCACTGAACCACACGTTGTCACACGCACTCAGTCAGCCAGAAACGCTGAAACAGTGGGCAGAAAATGCCCGCTATTTTGCCGATACAGAAGATATTTATAGTCTGCCAGAAAAAGCCGCACAGTTGATTACCAGCGCAACCCCCCGTTAAACCAACACTGTATATTACAGCCAAAATGATGCGCTGATCCGCCACTTATTTTTAAGAGTCATAACCGAGTTAATTATGTATTTTTCATCGCAAGGTGTTATAAAAAGAAAAGTTTCATTTACTCGCCCCTTAGCGGAAAACGCAGAGTCCGATACGCTGAATATTGCTTACGGCATTGATAAGAACTTTATGTTTGGCTGTGCTATTTCAGCATCATCAATTTTGCTTCACAATCCTGACATCAAATTTTCATTTCATATATTTACCGATTCTCTCAGTGATGATGAAGAGAAGAAATTTCAAAATCTCAGCACTCAATATAATGCAGAAATTAGTATCTATATTGTAAATTGCGATGAACTAAAATCGCTCCCTAGCACCAAAAATTGGTCTTATGCGACCTATTTTCGCTTTGTCATTGCCGACTTGCTTTATCCAGAAATTGAAACACTGCTTTATATCGATGCTGACATTGTTTGCAAAGGCTCATTACACGACCTGTTAAAGATCGAGTTCAAAAATAACATAGCAGCAGTGGTAGCAGAAGAAGATAAGGTTTGGTGGGAGAAACGAGCAAAGGCACTTGATGAGCCAGGAATCAATGCCGGATATTTCAATGCTGGATTCTTATACATCAATCTTTCTCATTGGCAAAAATACGATATTAGCTCACAGGCCATGTCTCTTCTTGCCAATGAGGAAATAAAGTCAAAAATATCTTATCTTGATCAAGATATATTAAATATATTACTCATAGATAAAACAATATGGCTTGATAAAAAATATAATACACAATATAGCATCAATTATGAGCTTAACAAGCCTAAACCAGTCAACCCTATAAAGAATGACACGGTTATGATTCATTATATCGGGCCGACAAAGCCTTGGCATAAATGGGCTGAACATTACCCTTGCACGGAGTATTTTCTTGATGCAAAAAGCGCATCACCGTGGAATCACGCTCCCTTACTGCAAGCAACGACTACGAGCAATATGAGATATTGTGCTAAGCATCAATTCCATAAAAAATTTATTTTTCCCGGTATTCTTAGCTATCTTAAATATTTTTATAAAAAATTATCATCAAAATAAATCACTACCATATCAAATCATAAAAAATATAAAATCAGGAATGTAAATAATGAAGACATTATTTCTAAAAAGAACCGGTGGTGGATTAAACAATCAAAAAATGATCTTTCTCGCCCTGTTAATTGAAGCTATAGAAAAAAACAGCCCCATAGCACTGCCTTATTTCATTAATTTCATTGCTAATAAAAGCAAAAATAATCTGCGAGATAGATTCTACTTTTCTTATACATACAAATTTTTTCATAGAGATATAGATCTCTTCACAGTCTTCGATAAAATTTCAATAAATACTTTCTTTGAAAAATATAATATAAAAATAAATAATTATATCACTTCTCGATATACAGGAAAAAAACTCAATCCTGACAAACTATTTTTCAAAGGCGAATCTATCGTCAATGAATTTATAAAAAATAAAAACTATGAACACCGAGATATAGTAGCCGATTTTTTTAAATATTTAATACCATCTAAATACATGGAAGAAAAGATAGAGTATTTTATTTCTCATGCACGTCCATATGATGCCGTTTGTCAATTACGCATAGAGAGCGATTGGCCGTTAGACATTGAAGACTCCTGGGAGAAAAAACCCAATGAGGTTAACTCAACACCATTGGATCGCTGCAATCACATATTTAGTAAAATAAAAAAAACCTTACCCTCTCTAAAAACACTTTATATTACCTATGATAAAAGTGCTTTAACTTGCTCATTCGAAGATATAGAAAATTTAGCAAGAGATGGATTTGGGTTAAAACTAAAAGAGAAAAATACAACTACCGAGAATGAGTTCAGCCCTAAAAATGCATTAGAAGCATCGATCATTGATTTTGAAATTGCAGCACGCAGCGATATATTCATCGGTACTGACATGTCGACATTTACATCAATTTCAGCAGTGACCAAGTTTTGCCGAGATGGGCATCCACCTAAAGATAGGTATTTATATAATCTGCCTGGGAAGAATTTAGTTCCCGATGAAAAATTTTAATAGTAGTTAATTAGAATAAATAACTTCGTACATTAATGCTTCACTTCTCATTGTGCAAGGCCAGCACTGACAGAGGGCCACAGCCTGCCAGTGTGCGCTATCATACAAAGCTATTTAGAGTTAATAGTTAAACGTTGTTTTTACTGGTGAGTAACGAGCACCTCTCAATATAAAATTATTTATCAATAGTGCCCATTATAATTGAAAATGCGCTATTCCTTATCTGAACAATTCGACTATAAGAGTTAATATGTTGATAAATGCAATTGTTGTTATATATAACTCAGCACTTATGGAATCACAAACCATAAAAGCAATATTTAATTCAAACCAGAAAGATATTAAATTAAATATCATCATATGGAACAACGGGCCTAATCTATTAAAAAAAGAAGATATAGATAATTACATATCTGAGTGTAAAACTAGAAAAATATCGACGATTATTTATCAAGACATAAGAAATATTTCTTTAAGCAAGATCTACAATTTAATTATAGAAAAAGAACCCTTTGATTTTTTTGCTATATTAGATCAAGATACAAAGATATCTACAGATTTTTTCTCTAATATCTTGGAAAACAAAGAATACGAATTAATCTGCCCAGCAATATATTTAGAAAATAATAATAATCAACTTGACTCTCCGGTTTATAGTAATTCATTAGAAATTATTCCCTCCGGTGATTTTAACGCTAATAATATGTTAACTTGTGGCTCAGGGATTGCCATTTCCCACTCGCTATGTGAAAAAGTAATAAACAAGTATGGCTTCATGTTTGATGAGGCATATGCATTTTACTTGGCAGATCATAGTTTTTTATTTAATCTGAATGACTTCAATTTTATAAAAGGAAAGTGCGTAGGTAAAATACACCATAATCTATCTGGTTATGGGGTAAATTATAAAAAAATGAAAGAAACTGCAAAATTAGAGCATGGACTCGCACTAATTTTAAGAAGAGTGCACAAACAGAAGAAAACCAATATAGTGAAAAATCTTTTTCACGCTCTGAAGTTTTCTATAAAATCTCGCTGTAGTTACAAAAGCACTTTAAAAATTGTCTCTTGTGTATTAACCGGAAATCACCCGAGATCTAAATATAGTATCGAAAAAAATAAAGAACCAACGGTAATATTTAAATTATAGACACTCATTGAAACTCTACTGATCGGACTTTTATAAAAATGAATATAACTGCCGTTGTTGTCTTATACAATGTGAGTCTTTCAAAATCAGATACGTTGCAAAGTATTTTAATGAATCGACTTAACAACATTAAACTCACCTTGAAAATATGGAACAACGGCCCTGTAAAACTGGAAGAAAAAGATATAGAAGTATTTTTCTCTCTTTGTTCAAGTTTAAATATAAAAGTTGATATATTTCAGGATATGAGAAACGTATCACTCTCCAAGATATACAATCATTTTATTAAAGATATAGACTATGACTACATCACAATATTAGATCAGGATTCAGGACTACCTGAAGAATTTTTTGATAACAAGCTCTATGAAAATACAGACATTATAATACCTAAAATTTATTGTGATATAAATGGAAAAATGACTCAAACGCATCCATATAAAACTGAAAATGGTGAAAAAATAGTCACCGAAGGTTTTATCAATGAGAAAATAGAGACAGTGATGTCTGGTATTACCTTATCCAAGAGTGTTACAAATAGAATTATAGAATATCGAAAATATGTCTTTGAAGAAAGACTGGGATTTTATGGAATCGATTGTGATTTCTTTAAAATATTTAATGCAATGGAACCATCACCCAGAATAACTGTTTGCTGTAAAAATAAAATATGTCACTCTTTCGCACTATTAGATCCTAACGAATCAAGAAGTGAATTTAGGCAGATAGAGTTGTCTTACTTTAAGCTATTTTCCCGGATTGCATATCAGAAGAAAGGCTCAATCAGTACTCTCTGGGTTATTCTTAGAGATTTTATTAGGATGAAAAACAACTTAGTAACAACATATAATATGACTATGTTTGTGTTAAGAAAATGTCATCCTAGATCTATTTTTAATATAAAAAATAATTGCCCAACCCATAGACTGAAATTAATATAACTTCATCATAAGGAAAGAAATGAGAAAATATCTGTCTATTGGGATCATTACAAAAAACGAATCCGAACTAATAGAGGAGTGTCTACAATCTATCTCGTGGGCAGATGAAATCATTGTAGTCGATTCTGGCAGCACAGATAACACTGTAGAGATCGCACATCAATACGGTGCAAAAGTCTATCAACACAATGACTGGCCGGGATATGGTAAGCAAAGGCAGCGTGCGCAGGGTTATGCTAGCGGAGACTATATATTCTTTATTGATGCCGATGAAAGAATGACGCCCGAGCTGCGCCAATCCATTGAAAGCGTGTTACTCAAACCCAACCTAGATGATAAAATCGTTTACTCTTGCGCTCGAAAAAATCTCTTTCTTGGTCGCTTTATGAAGCATAGCGGGTGGTATCCTGATAAAGTTATCCGCCTCTACGCAAATAAACACTATAAGTACAATGATAACAATGTACATGAATCATTGGATTGTGGCGACGCTCCTATTCAGCACCTGGCTGGCGATCTTAAACATTTAACCTGTCGTGATTTCTCAGCATTCCAGAAAAAACAGCTGCGCTATGCTGTTGCGTGGGCAAGAGAACGTCATGAGAGAGAAATATCTTGCCGCTATTCTGAGATACTTACTCACTCCATATTTTCATTCTTAAAAACCTGGATATTCCGAGCAGGTTTTTTGGATGGAAAACAAGGACTCCTGCTCGCATTTGTTAACGCCCAATATACATTTAATAAGTATACAGCATTGTGGTCGTTTAATAAGAATAAGAAATAAAAATTACGATTATAATAAGACACTGATGTTATTAAATATGATTTAATCTTTTACCAAGTATGATACAGAGATGAAAACACCTAAAAAATCCATCAGATATACACTAAAAGCATACTTAATCTTCCGTGAAAATTCCAAATAGATAAAAACGTCTCTATAAGTAAGATATCTGTGGATATAGTCAGATCTTCCGGTTCGCCCGGTTGTCCTGCTTATCCCGTACCAGACTCAACGATTAGGGTCATGTGCGCCTCTACCAGCAATTTTCAGGAAAATCGGCAAAGGAATAAACAACAGCCGTTTTACAAATAGCCTTATCCGCACTAACCCGATAAAATCACCCCAGCGATAACTGATAACCGTAAACCTTATGCTACAAACTCTCTACACCATTATCCTGTACCTCATCCAACCGTTGATTTGGCTTCGCTTGTGGCTTCGTGGTCGCAAAGCTCCTGCCTATCGTCGGCGTTGGGGTGAACGTTACGGTTTTTGTGCGGAGAAGGTCAAACCCGATGGCATCATGCTGCATTCGGTGTCGGTGGGGGAAACGCTGGCTGCTATTCCCTTAGTCAGAGCGCTGCGCCATCGTTATCCCAACCTGCCGATCACGGTAACAACCATGACGCCAACCGGTTCCGAGCGCGTGCGTTCCGCTTTTGGCGACACGGTCTATCACGTTTACCTGCCTTACGATTTGCCCTGTGCCTTAAAACGCTTTTTTGACCAGGTTCGTCCGAAAATCGTCATCATTATGGAAACCGAGCTATGGCCGAACCTGATAGCGGAGCTGCATAAACGCGAAATTCCGTTGGTTATTGCGAATGCCCGGCTGTCAGAACGTTCCGCGGCTGGCTATAAAAAGATCGGCAAATTAATGCGCCATATCTTGCGGCGTATTACCCTCGTCGCCGCACAGAATCAGGAAGATGGTAATCGATTTATCGATCTTGGTCTGAAGCGATCCAGCCTGAAAGTGACCGGTAGCCTCAAATTTGATATCTCCGTGACGCCAGAACTGGCGGCACGAGCCATTACATTACGTCGGCAATGGGCACCACACCGTCCGGTATGGATCGCCACCAGTACTCACGAAGGTGAAGAAGCAATCGTTCTGGCCGCTCACCGACAGCTGCTTGCTACCTACCCTGACTTATTGCTCATTCTTGTACCTCGCCACCCAGAACGCTTCTCCACCACACAAGCGCTGGCAGAAAATCTGGGCTTCACCTACACGCTGCGCAGCAGTGGCGAGCAGCCTTCTGCGAATACACAGGTGGTTATTGGGGACACCATGGGCGAGCTGATGCTGTTATATGGCATCGCCGATCTGGCGTTTGTCGGTGGGAGTTTGGTTGAACGCGGCGGACATAATCCACTAGAAGCGGCAGCTCATGCTATTCCAGTGTTGATGGGGCCACACACTTTCAATTTCAAAGACATCTGCAACAAACTCGATCAGGCCGACGGGCTGATTACTGTGACCGATGCAGACTCCCTTGGAAAAGAAGTAGGGAAACTGCTCGCTGACGAAGACTATCGTCTTTACTATGGTCGACACGCCGTGGAAGTGTTACACCAAAACCAGGGCGCACTACAGATGCTGCTTACACTACTGGAACCTTATTTGCCCCAGCGGACACAGTAAAACAGTAGCTACCAATACCGTGAATGAAGGGCTGACGTGATGACAACCAAAGCGATTTATCCTGGAACGTTCGATCCATTAACCAATGGTCATTTGGATCTGCTGACGCGTGCATCACGACTGTTCGACCATGTGGTGCTGGCTATCGCTGCCAGCCCGAGCAAGCATACGCTTTTCACTTTGGATGAGCGTGTGGCGCTTGCAAAAGGTGCGACACAGCATTTATCGAACGTCGAGGTGGTTGGTTTCAGCGATCTCATGGCGCACTTCGCGCAACAGCAAAAAGCCAATATTCTTGTGAGAGGTTTGCGAGCCGTTGCCGATTTCGAATATGAACTTCAGCTCGCAAAAATGAATCACCACCTGATGCCTACACTCGAAAGCGTTTTCCTGATGCCATCGGAAGAGTGGTCGTTTATTTCATCCTCTTTGGTTAAGGAAGTGGCTCGTCACGGCGGTGACGTATCACATTTCTTACCCGATGCTATCGTTAGTTCCTTACAGGACAAACTATCAAAGAAGATGTAGAGAAATTATTTTTTCTTTGAATATAGATAAATCGTAAAATAAAAACGCAGGGCATACCAAAAGTCATTAAATGACTGCATTCCCTTGAATAAATTCCCACCAATACCTGTAGCGATAAATTTTCTAGCTAGCTGCTGCCGAACATCAGGCGATGATATTTTTTTACGCAAAAGCCCGAAAAGATGGCGACTCTCTCGATTAGCATGACGAATTAATGCTTTATTTAAAGTAACGTTATCTTTTTTCTGAGTCGCGATAGAAATCAAGCCCTGCATGATGTCAATATAGCTGTTTGCTCTGCGTGCTATTTTCTCAACGGATGATGACTTTGTGATCGAATGAGTATTACCAACGCGATAACCATAACCCATCTTTTCACAGAAACCGACGCGCTTGGCTACCAGCGCCAAATTCGCCGTCCATAGAATATCCTCATGCATCATATCTGGAATAAAATTCAAATTATTCAATAAGATAATATCGCGACGTATGAGCTGCAACCAGGCAAAGTGGCACCATTCATTATGTTGTACACCACGAATAACCCATTCATCGCCGCTGATTACCTCACCCCATGGTTGTTTCGTCTGAATAGGTTCTTTTATTTCTTGTTCCGGGTTTTCACTAAACTTGAAACCATTACCTATCAAGAGGTCGAGGCGTTGCTCCTCAGCTTTCCCAAGCCATGTCGATAGCGTATCTTTTTCCAACCAGTCATCGCCATCAACAAATGCAATCCACTCCCCATTCGCGTGCCGAATCCCTGTATTTCTCGCTTCAGATAACCCTTTATTTTCCTGGCTTACAATAATCAAATTCGTAGCCAATTTGCCTATCTCATTCAACTTCAAAAGACTGCTATCAGTGGAACCATCATTGATCGCAATAATTTCAAAAGAGACATTATCCTGAGCAAGCAACGACGAAAAAAGAGGCTCTATGTACTCTTCGCAATTATATATTGGAACAATGACGCTGATATCCACACGACTCATAATACCCTCTGAAGATTTTTATATTTAGGCTATAAAAGGATTACTTCTGACAGCGACGACAGAAAAATGTGCTGCGCTGCCCATGCTTCGCGATTTCTATCAGCGTTCCGCACGTCCGACAAGGTTCACCGTTACGGCCATAGACGCGCAGCTCCTGCGCGAAATAACCGGGTTTGCCATCTGATTGCAAAAAGTCACGCAGCGTCGTGCCCCCCTGCTCAATCGAAAGCTGTAGCACCTGTTTAATCACGCCCACCAATATAGCTGCATCGTTTTCATTTAACGATCCGGCCGTTCTGTCAGGATGGATGCCCGCAGCAAAAAGCGATTCGCTCGCGTAAATATTGCCTACGCCGACAACGACTTTGTTGTCCATAATCCACTGTTTAATTGCCGTCTTTTTACCGCGTGAAGCCTGATAAAGATAATCAGCAGAGAATTCCGCCTCTAACGGTTCTGGCCCAAGATGCGCCAATACCGAGCAGGTTTCCGGATTAGCCGTCCACAGCCAGGCACCAAAGCGCCGAGGGTCGGTATAACGCAGCACCTTGCCGCTGTCCATCACCAAATCAACATGATCGTGTTTCTCCGGCTCGCTATATTCCGGCAATACCCGCAGGCTGCCAGACATACCGAGATGCACAATAATCCAGCCGCGAGTCAACTCAATCAGCAGATACTTTGCTCGTCGACGCACACTGAGCACAGGTTCATCACTCAGCGAAAGAATCTCAGCGGATACCGGCCAGCGCAGGCGCGAGTTCCTCACTTCAGCATAAAGGATGGTGTGATCGACAAGGTACGGTGAAATTCCCCGACGACTGGTTTCAACCTCAGGTAATTCAGGCATGTGCGTCTCCTGATAAAGGTGGCTACGTTAGTAAACAGCAGGATACCATCTGTGATAACCCGTAAGACAGGGAATGCGGCGGGAAACAGGATAACTATTGGCGTATTTTACCCGCCGTATTTAATACAAAACCGTTAACCTAAATCGATGCGCTGACTGGCATATGGCGAAAAAAAACCCGACCAAGGCCGGGTTTTCATCGAGAAGCAGAAATTACTTAATTTTAGCTTCTTTGTAGAGAACGTGCTGACGGACAACGGGATCGAATTTCTTCAGTTCCAATTTTTCCGGCTTAGTACGTTTGTTCTTCGTAGTGGTATAGAAGTGACCAGTACCAGCAGAAGAAACCAGCTTGATCTTCTCGCGAACACCCTTAGCCATGATTCAGTTCCTTAATACTTTTCACCACGGGCACGCAGATCGGCCAGAACCGTCTCAATACCCTTCTTATCAATAACACGCATACCTTTAGCAGATACACGCAGTGTTACAAAGCGCTTCTCGCCTTCAACCCAGAAACGGTGTGAATGCAGGTTCGGCAGAAAACGGCGTTTGGTCGCATTCAGTGCGTGGGAACGGTTGTTCCCGGCCACCGGACGCTTGCCAGTAACTTGGCAGACTCGGGACATGTCTATTCTCCAAAAATCAAATCAGCTCGAGCTTCGTATAGGGTTTGGCCGCCTCGTCAGGCTTTAGAGCCCATCTCAGCAACTTCACTGAAAAGACTCTGTCATCAGGATAAACCTGCTGAGATAGGCTCTTAACGCCACACCCAAGATTCTCAAAGGTGGCGTAGTATACGCTCTGAAGCGTAAGTGCTCAAGTCCCGAACAGCTAAAGATCCCATTGGATCGCGGAAATATCTGTTAAATCCAGCCGCGTTCGGCAAAAGAAACGTATTCGCCATGCCCAATGACCAAATGATCGAGCACGCGGATCTCCATTAACAGACAGGCTTTGACAATCTGTTCGGTTATCGCACGGTCAGCCTGACTCGGCTCCGCTTTTCCCGACGGATGATTATGCGCCAGAATCAGCGCGGCAGCATTTGCCTTTAGCGCTTCACGCACAATTTCACGCGGGTGGACTTCCACGCTGTTAATCGTACCAACAAACATCTCCTGATGGCGAATAACGTGGTGCTGATTGTCCAAAAATAGAACTAAAAAAACTTCACGTTCACGCCGGGACAGCAGCAACTGTAAATATTGACCGGTCGCTTCCGGGTTCAGCATGGCGTCCTCTTTCGCCAGGCGAGAGAAAAACAGCCTCCGCGACAGCTCGGCGATCGCCTTGATCTGCGTATATTTTGATATTCCAACACCTTTGGCACTATGGAACGCGGACTGGTCCGCCGCCATTAGTTGGTAAAGCGACCCAAAATGTGCCAGTAAATCCTCTGCCAGTTGCATCACATGTACGCCCGGCAACCCCGTGCGCAAAAAAATCGCCAGTAATTCAACATCCGTCAGTGACTCAGCCCCTAAACGCACCAGTTTTTCACGCGGTGCCAATCCCTTTTCCCAGCCCATCACCTTCTCCCTATACCACTCGACGGCATCATGCCACGCCCGTAAAAACAGGACGACACTTGCGATAAAAGGCTGCGAAGCGCTTCGCAATCTTCTTAGGGAAAACACGACAAAGACCTTAAGATTCCTATCTGCCCGCAAGGTTATGGTAAAATGCCGCATCTTCTGACTTTCAATCGGACCATGATGATGACGGAATTTTCCAGCCTGAATGCACTCTCCGGCAAACGAATCGTGCTGGGTATCAGCGGCGGCATTGCCGCGTATAAGTGCCCGGAACTGGTGCGACGCCTGCGCGATGGTGGAGCTGACGTACGAGTTGTCATGACCTCTGCAGCTAAAGCTTTTATCACTCCGTTGACGCTGCAAGCTGTCTCCGGCTACCCGGTATCAGACGACCTGCTCGACCCTGCGGCGGAAGCCTCAATGGGTCACATCGAGCTGGGGAAATGGGCTGATTTAGTCATTCTCGCCCCAGCCACCGCCGATCTGATCGCCCGAGTCGCTGCTGGCATGGCGAACGACCTACTGACCACCATTTGCCTCGCGACCTCTGCCCCTATCGCCGTTGTCCCTGCGATGAATCAGCAGATGTATCGCGCAGAGCCCACGCAGGACAACCTGAGCACGCTGGCCGCACGCGGTTTACCAATTTGGGGGCCGGATAGCGGCAGTCAGGCGTGTGGCGACGTTGGGCCAGGCCGCATGATCGACCCAATGGAGATTGTCGGGCTGGCACAGCGTCATTTTTCTGCCATCAACGATCTGCAACATCTGAACATTCTGGTCACCGCCGGACCAACGAGAGAAGCGCTGGATCCCGTTCGCTTTATCACCAACCACAGCTCCGGGAAAATGGGCTTTGCTATCGCACAAGCCGCTGCTGCCCGTGGTGCAAATGTCACACTGGTAAGCGGCCCGGTTTCGCTCGCCACACCGCAGGGCGTCAAACGCATTGACGTCGGCAGCGCGTTAGAGATGGAACGCGCAGTGATGGATCACGCGTCACAGCAGCACATTGTTATCGGCTGTGCTGCGGTTGCCGACTATCGCGCCAAACACATCGCCGATGAGAAGATAAAAAAACAGAATCAGCAGGGCGATGAAATGACTCTCACTCTGGTCAAAAATCCAGATATTATCGCCGGTGTCGCAGCCATGACGAAAAATCGTCCTTATGTTGTCGGGTTTGCTGCCGAAACCCAGAATGTGGAAGAATACGCCCGACAAAAACTGGCGCGTAAAAAGCTGGATCTGATTTGCGCGAACAACGTCTCTCTTTCCGGGCATGGTTTTAACAGTGAAACCAATGCGTTACACCTTTTTTGGCAAGGTGGTGACACGCCGTTGCCGCAGTGCGACAAGCGTCTGCTTGGCCAAAAATTAATCGACGAGATTATCAGCCGTTATGATGAAAAAAATCGACGTTAAGATTGTTGACCCACGCGTTGGACAGCAATTTCCGTTACCAACCTATGCCACTCCAGGTTCTGCTGGGCTCGATCTGCGTGCCTGTCTGGATCAGGCGATTGAACTCAAAGCAGGGGAAACCACCCTGATCCCAACCGGGCTGGCGATTCACATTGCCGATACCGGGCTAGCGGCGGTTATCCTGCCCCGCTCAGGGCTAGGCCATAAGCACGGCGTGGTGCTGGGGAATCTGGTGGGGCTGATTGATTCGGACTATCAGGGACAACTGATGGTTTCCGTCTGGAACCGTGGTCAACAAACGTTTACGGTTGAACCGGGCGAACGCATCGCGCAGATGGTTTTTGTGCCCGTTGTTCAGGCCGAATTCAATCTGGTCGAAGATTTCGTCGGCAGCGAACGTGGAGAAGGCGGCTTCGGCCACTCCGGCCGTAGCTAACGCGATCCAGCCACCCATAGTGTAAAAATTCCTATAAGCCACAGTGTGCTATCGCGACTGTGGCGCTACCGGGTGCTTGTCAGTCAAATATTTAGCAAGGGTCTTTTCAGACATGGCAGAAAAAGAAAATACGAAAAGGAATCGCCGCGAGGAAATTTTGCAGGCGCTGGCACAGATGCTGGAATCCAGCGACGGTAGCCAACGCATCACCACGGCAAAACTGGCTGCGAACGTTGGCGTGTCCGAAGCGGCGCTCTACCGGCATTTCCCCAGTAAAACGCGGATGTTTGATAGCCTGATTGAATTTATTGAGGATAGTCTGACCACCCGCATTAACCTGATTCTGCAAGACGAAAAAGAAACGTTTAATCGTCTTCGTCTGATTTTGCTGCTTATTTTAGGGTTTGCGGAACGGAATCCGGGTCTGACTCGTATCATGACCGGTCACGCGCTGATGTTTGAACAGGATCGCTTGCAGGGACGTATAAACCAGCTGTTTGAGCGTATTGAATCGCAGTTGCGTCAGGTATTGCGCGAACACAAGCTACGCGATGGAAAAGGTTTCCAGCATGATGAAACGCTGTTGGCTAGCCAGCTGTTAGCGTTTTGCGAAGGGATGTTGTCGCGCTTCATTCGCTCTGAATTCCGCTATCGTCCGACGCAGGAATTCGACACCCGCTGGCCGCTGTTGGCGGCACAGCTGAACTAAACGCCTCCCTTAGATATTAAAACCCGCCAGATATTCTCTTCTGGCGGGTTCCTGAGTCACACGTTAAATCCCGTACTGCTCACGATAGGCTTTCACCGCATCCAGATGCGCTGCCATCTCCGGTTTTTCCGCCAGATAAGCAATCAAATCCGTTAACGTAATAATCGAAATCACCTTGCACTGATAGTCTCGCTCGACTTCCTGAATCGCAGACAGATCGGCACGACCGCGTTCCTGACGATCCAGCGCAATCATCACCCCCGCCAGCGTCGCGCCGTGCGCACCGATGATCTCCATTGATTCACGAATCGCCGTACCCGCCGTAATCACGTCATCCACCAGCATCACGCGGCCCTGTAACGGGCTACCGACCAGGCTGCCGCCCTCACCGTGGTCTTTAGCTTCTTTACGGTTGAAGCAGTACGGCAGGTCGCGATCGTGGTGTTCTGCCAACGCGACCGCAGCAGTAGTCGCAATCGGAATGCCTTTGTAAGCTGGCCCGAACAGCAAATCAAACGCCACGCCAGAATCAACCAGGGCTTCCGCATAAAAACGCCCCAGTAAGGCCAGATCGCGCCCGGTATTAAACAGCCCGGCGTTGAAGAAATAGGGACTGATACGCCCGGATTTCAGGGTGAACTCGCCGAACTTCAATACCTGCTTGCTGAGTGCAAACTCAATAAACTGGCGCTGGTAGGCTTTCATTACTGCATCTCCTAGTCTTACGGGTTAATCACGTTGTTAATTAGACACTGTTGGTCAGACATAAAAAAAGCGACCAATTGGTCGCTTATAAAATCAATCGATTAAGGCCGCTTTCTGCGCCTGAACGATGGTATCAATTCCCCCTCGGGCTAACGCCAGCAGGGTGAGTAATTCTTCGTGGCTGAACGGCTCGCCTTCGGCTGTGCCCTGCACTTCAATCATGCGGCCGTCTTCGGTCATGACCACATTCATGTCGGTTTCCGCAGCGGAATCTTCCACGTATTCCAGATCGCATAGCGCTTCGCCGTTCACGATGCCGACGGAAACTGCCGCGACCATGCCTTTCATCGGGTTCTTTTTCAACTTACCCTTGGCGACCATCTGGTTCAGTGCATCGGCCAGCGCTACGCAGGCACCGGTGATGGACGCTGTACGCGTGCCACCGTCCGCCTGCAAGACATCGCAGTCGAGCGTAATGGTGTATTCGCCGAGCACTTTCAGGTCGATAGCCGCACGCAGGGAACGCGCAATCAGGCGCTGAATCTCCAGCGTCCGCCCGCCCTGCTTGCCTTTGGCGGCTTCACGCGCGTTACGGCTGTGCGTCGCACGCGGTAGCATACCGTATTCGGCGGTGACCCATCCTTGCCCCTGACCTTTCAGAAAGCGCGGAACACCCTCTTCTACCGTGGCATTGCATAACACTTTGGTATCGCCAAATTCGACTAAAACAGAACCTTCGGCGTGTTTTGTGTAATGACGGGTCAATTTGAGGGGACGTACTTGCTGTGCACTTCGGCCTGTTGGGCGCATGGCTCATCTCCGGTGGGTCAATGAAAACTGGCGCGTATTATACACGAAATCCTTCGCGTTGCGGGAAAGCGGCATCAGAAAGCCATACCTTGAACTTAGGATATAACCTGAGGTTATACCCTACTGATGAACAAGTATTCGTCAGTGATGATGCATCATGAAATAGTCCGTTCATCCCTTGAGCGTTGATGAGAGAAAATCATGATGCGGCATATGCAAATTGAAACGGTCAATCTGCCACTAGCCCGTCCTATGGCGGTTGATAACGGCACGCGTCGCGCGGTTACCGTTATCCGCGTCGCATTGGAAGAAAAAGGATTTATTGGACAAGGCGAGTGTACGCCAGTCGCCCATTATGGCGAGTCCGCCGACAGCGTATGTCGCCAGCTCTCTGCGGTCCGTGAGGCTATAGAACACGGCCTGACCATCGAACAGCTCCAGAAAGACTTATCGCCGGGTGCGGCCAGAAATGCGCTGGACTGCGCCCTGTGGCGGCTCAACACCGCATTGGAAAAACAGACGTTGTGGCAACGTATCGGCATTCATCCCCCCACGTCCGTGGTCTGTGCGCAAACGTTGGCGCTCGATAGCGTGGAGAAAATGGCCGCCGCCGCATCCAATGCCGTATCTCACGGCGCCCTGCTGCTGAAAATCAAACTGGATCGCGAGCTGATTCTGGAGAAGGTCGCCGCCATTCGTGCCGTCGCGCCTAACGCCAAATTGATTATCGACGCGAGAGCAAGCTGGAGCGGGCTGGATTTACATAGCCTGTCCACGGCTCTGCTGCCTTATCAGGTCGCCATGATCGAACAACCGCTTCCTGTGGATAAGGACGAGGATTTACAGCGTTTTTCCCATCCGATTCCCATCTGTGCGGATGAAAGCTGCCGCCACAGCGGTGACATCGTCGGGCTGCGTCGTCGTTACGACATGATCAACATCAAGCTGGACAAGTGTGGCGGGCTGACCGAAGCGCTGGCGATGGTACGCGAAGCCCACTTTCACGGCCTGCGCATTATGGTCGGCTGCACGCTGGGCTCGTCGATGGCGATGGAAGCCGCCCTGCCCGTCGCCGCCGATGCCGAGCACGTCGATCTCGATGGCCCTATTTGGCTAGCTGCCGACAGCTCGCCTTATCTGACCTACAACCTTGGCCGAATTTGGCTATGACGCAATCAACCGCAGTAACCATCCAACCCTCAACCGGAGTGACCATGACGGATATCATGCACGCGGGTGCCGCCACAGCACCCGGTAACGCCCCCAGACCTGTACTGGAAATCGACGATCTGAGCGTCAGCTTTAGCGGTCGCTCCGGCACGCATCAGGCGCTCAAAGGCATTTCCTTTACCGTGAATAAAGGGGAAGTGGTCGCCGTGGTCGGCGAAAGTGGTTCAGGCAAGTCCGTAACGTCACTCGCCGTGATGGGGTTGCTGGCGGACTCTGCCAACATCGAACGCGGTGCGCTCCGCTTCACCGCACGCGACGGCAAGCAGCATGACCTGCTGAGTATGAAAGCGGAAGCACGTCGTAAGCTACGCGGTCGCGATCTCGCCATGATTTTCCAGGAGCCGATGACGTCGCTCAACCCGGTGCTGAAAGTTGGCGATCAGCTTACCGAAGCCCTGCTTGACCACAAAATCTGCGATGCCGCCAGTGCGGACAAAAAAGCCCGTGAGCTGCTGCACAAAGTGCGTATCGCAGACGTCGATCGCGTGATGAAAAGCTATCCGCACTCGCTGTCTGGCGGGATGCGTCAGCGCGTGATGATTGCACAGGCGCTGGCCTGCGATCCACAGCTGTTGATTGCCGATGAGCCGACCACCGCGCTGGACGTCACCGTACAGGCACGCATCCTGCAAATCCTGCGCGACCTGCAACAGCAGAGCGACATGGCGGTGCTGTTTATTACGCACGATATGGGCGTAGTAGCGGAAATCGCCGATCGCGTGGTGGTGATGTATCGCGGCGAGATCGTGGAGCAAGGCACTGTCGAACAGATTTTTGCCGCACCGCAACACGCTTATACCCAGTCGCTGCTGGCCGCCGTACCGAAGCTGGGCGACATGCGCGATAGCCTCTGGCCGAAGCGCTTTCCTTTACTGGGACAGGCTGCCGATCCGGAAAATAGTGAACAGGTTACCGCCCGCTATGACGCTGAGCCGCTGTTGGATATTCGCGGACTGAGCGTGTATTACCCCATGCGCAGCGGGATTTTATCCACTATCACCCACCACGTTCACGCGGTAGAACAGATCGATTTCAACGTCTGGCCGGGCGAAACGCTGGCTATCGTCGGTGAAAGCGGCTGCGGCAAGTCCACCACCGGACGCGCCCTGCTGCGCCTGGTACAGAGCCAAGCCGAAAGCATCCATTTTCAGGGCAACGAAATCTCGCAGATGAAAGAGCGTGATTTCCAGCCGCTGCGCCGGGAAATGCAGATGGTGTTTCAAGACCCGTATGCCTCGCTCAACCCGCGCCTGACGGTAGGCTTCACCATTGCGGAACCGCTGCTACTGCACGGGCTGGTGAAATCGCTGGAAGAAGCGACACCACAGGTGCAGGCGCTGTTAAAAAGCGTCGGCCTGCTGCCAGAACATGCTCGGCGTTATCCGCACGAGTTTTCCGGCGGACAGCGTCAGCGTATCGCGATTGCCCGCGCGATGGCGCTACAGCCGCAGGTCATCATTGCTGACGAAGCCGTTTCGGCACTCGATGTATCGATTCAGGCACAGGTCGTCAACCTGATGATGGATCTCCAGAAGAAAACGGGTGTGTCGTGGATTTTCATCTCGCACGATATGGCCGTTGTCGAGCGTATCGCCAACCGCGTCGCGGTGATGTACCTCGGCCAGATTGTGGAGATCGGCCCGCGCCAGTC
Organism: Pectobacterium actinidiae; assembly: GCF_000803315.1. Taxonomy (NCBI): domain Bacteria; kingdom Pseudomonadati; phylum Pseudomonadota; class Gammaproteobacteria; order Enterobacterales; family Pectobacteriaceae; genus Pectobacterium; species Pectobacterium actinidiae. The sequence goes on along the minus strand of NZ_JRMH01000002.1, from coordinate 729,419 downwards.
GGTGTTTAACGACCCGCAGCACCCGTATACCCGCCGCCTGTTGGCCTCGGTTCCCATTGCCGACCCAACCCGTCGCGGCGCACGCCAGTTTGACGATAGCGAAATCCCCTCACCTTTGCGTAAAGCAGGTGAGACCGTCGCCAAAACGCGCTACCGCGAGGTCGCGCCGCAGCACTGGGTCGCCGACAACGAATCGGCAGCCTGAAACACGATGTAGTTATAAAAAAGCAACACGAAAAATAGCCAGAAAACACACTGTATTCACAACACACGTTCATTGCTGACCAGGAGAGATAACCATGAAGCCATTCGTTCGCCGCTCCGCCGTTGCCCTCGGGCTCTCACTGTGTCTGGCGGCTGTTGCCCAGGCGCAAGACCTTCGCATTTCCATCTATGCCGATATCACCGGGCTCGATCCGCACGATACGTCGGACACGCTGAGCTACTCCATTCAGAGTGGCATCTTCGAACGTCTGTTCCAGTTCGATAATAAAATGAAGCTGGTGCCGCGTCTGGCAACAGGTTATACCAGCAACGACACGGCGACTGAATTCGTCGTTACCCTGCGCGAAGGCATCACCTTCCAGGATGGTGCACCGTTCAACGCCGACGCCGTTAAAGCCAACCTCGACCGTCTGGCCGACCAGAGCAAAGGCCTGAAGCGCAACAGCCTGTTTAACATGGTGCAAACCGTTACCGTGCTGTCACCGACTCAGGTCAAAATCGAGCTGAATAAATCTTTCGGCGCCTTTGTCAACACGCTGGCGCACCCGTCCGCCGTCATGCACAGCCCAGAAGCGCTGAAAAAATACCCGGATGAAGCACAGCTGCGCGTGCACCCTGTCGGTACTGGCCCATTCAAATTCACCGAATGGCAGCAGGGTAAAGACGTGAAACTGGTGAAATTCGACAACTACTGGCAGAAAGGCTGGCCGAAAGTCGACAGCGTGACCTTCTACCCGACGCCGGAAGACTCCACTCGCGTGGCCTCGCTGAAATCCGGTCAGGTCGATGCCGTGTATCCACTGCCTTCCGATCTGATCGCCACCGTACAAAGCGACAGCAAGCTGGCGATTCAACGTGACCCGAGTATTTATCAATTCTGGTTGGCGATGAACAACCTGCGTCCGCCGCTTAACGACATCCGCGTACGTCAGGCGCTTAACTACGCCATCAACCGCGACATCTGGCTGAAAGTCGGCTTCGCTGGCATGGGTGTTCCAGCTTCCTCTGCAATGGCACCGGACGTCCAGTTCTTCGCACGCCAGAGTTCACCGAACTACACCTATAACCCAGAGAAAGCCAAGGCGCTGCTGAAAGAAGCGGGCTACGCCAACGGCCTGAGCCTGAAGCTGTGGACGACGAACCGCACCGACTACATCCGTAGCGCGCAGTTCTTCAAACAACAGTTAGAGCAGGTTGGCGTCAAAGTCACCGTCACGCCGATGGATTCAGGGATGCGTAACGCCAAGCTGTTTGGCGTGAAAGATCCGAAAGATGCCGAATTTGACCTGTTCTATAACGGCTGGTCTCCATCCACGGGTGATGCTGACTGGGCGCTGCGTCCACTGTTTGCCACCGAATCCTGGGTGCCAGTCGCGTACAACGTCTCCTACTACAGCAACCCGGTAGCGGATAAAGCGATTACCGCCGGTCTGGCCACCGCCGATGCCGACAAACGTGCCGCCGCTTACGCCGATGCACAGCGCCAAATTTGGCAGGATGCGCCAGTCGTCTTCCTGGGAACGCCGGACAACATCGTCGGTAAAACCAAGAACCTCGACGGCGTGTACATGCTGGCAGATGGCTCACTGATCTTCGATCAGGCTGAATTTAAGTAACCGGTCAGGGAGAACGCCATGTTTGCTTATATCGTCCGACGTTTGCTGGAAATGATCCCGGTTCTACTGGTGGTCTCCCTGTTAGTGTTCGGTTTTATCAAGCTGTTGCCGGGTGACCCGGCACGTATTTACGCAGGGGCTGATGCGACGATTGAGGCGGTGGAAGCCGCCCGTCAGCAGCTAGGATTGAACGACCCGCTGCCGCAGCAGTATATCAACTGGATCGGCGGCTTATTCAGCGGCGATCTGGGGGTGACGTACCGTACGCAGCAGCCGGTCATCGACGTCATCAGCAAGAGCTTTATGCCCACCATGTGGCTGGCGTTGGCAGGCTTCGTCTGGTCGGTGCTGCTTGGCCTGCTGATCGGCGTGGTGTCCGCGCTCAAGCGGGGCAAATGGCAGGACTGGACGCTGATGAGCTTTGCCGTCGGCGGGATTTCCATGCCGCCATTCTGGCTCGGCCTGCTGCTGATTCAATTTGTGGCTATGCCGTTCGGCGTCTTTTCCGTCAGCGGTTTTAATCAGCCCAGCGACATCATTCTGCCCGCGCTGACGCTCGGGGCATCGGTAGCCGCCGTCATGGCGCGCTTTACCCGCTCCGCGTTTCTGGAAGTCGCACAGGAAGACTACGTCCGCACCGCTCGTTCCAAGGGGCTGCGCAATCGGCTAGTCACCTGGAAGCATGTGATGCGTAACGCACTGATCCCGGTCATCACCATGCTCGGGCTGCAATTTGGCTTCCTGCTCGGTGGCTCCATCGTGGTCGAGAGCGTATTTAGCTGGCCGGGTCTGGGTTGGCTGCTGATTGAATCGATCAAGACGCAGGATCAGCCCGTTATTCAGGCGCTGGTGATGCTGTTCGTGTTTGAATTTATTGTCATTAACCTGTTGGTGGACCTGCTGTACGCGGTGGTCAATCCGGCGATTCGCCTACGTTAGGAGACACGATGAACCTCCCTTCCGAACCCGTCGTGGCCGTAGCCACGCTTGATGAAGAGACGATACGTTCGCCGTGGCGCGATTTCGTTCAGGTCTTTATCCGTAACCCGATGGCGCTGGTGTCCAGCAGCTTCGTTCTGCTGCTGGTACTGGTCGCGATTTTCGCCCCCTGGCTGGCACCGTGGAACCCGATGGAGCCAGATTGGGTATCGCTGGCTTCCCCGCCTTCAGCGGCGCACTGGATGGGCACCGACGATCTCGGTCGTGATGTGATGAGCCGTATTATCTATGGCGCACGTATCTCGTTATACATCGGTATCTTTTCCGTCACGCTGGGCATGCTGGTCGGCATCGTGCTCGGTCTGCTAGCAGGCTACTATGGCCGCTGGGTGGATACGCTGATCATGCGCGGTTCCGACGTGCTGTTCGCCTTCCCCGGTATGCTGCTGGCCATTGCAGTCGTCGCGATCCTCGGTCCTGGCCTGAATAACGTGATTATCGCCGTTGCGGTCTTCAGCGTTCCCGTCTTCGCCCGCATCGTGCGAGCCTCTACGCTGTCGCTGAAACAGGCGGCCTATGTGGAAGCGGTACGCTGCGCCGGTGCGCCGGATCGCATCGTACTGATGCGCCACATCCTGCCAGGCACGCTGCCTAATGTGATCGTCTATTTCACCATGCGTATCGGCACCAGCATCCTGACTGCGGCAGGGCTGAGCTTCATCGGCCTCGGCCCAGAGCCGGATGTACCGGAATGGGGCAATATTCTGGCGATGAGCCGCAGTTTGATGATGGCAGGTGCCTGGCACGTCAGCGTGTTCCCCGGTCTGGCAATTTTCTTCACCGTGCTGGCGTTTAACCTGCTCGGGGATGCGCTGCGTGATACGCTCGATCCCAAACTGAAAAGCTGAGGAAGGCGATGCACGGCGATCACCCGATGAACGACTATCAACAGCAGCAGCAGGCTCTATTGCTACAACGCTGGAAAACGACGCGGCAATTGGGTACGCCGCGCTCAGCCAGCGGGCCGCATAACCGCATTAGCGATGTGGCAGGCGTGCGCGTCGGCCACTGCACGCTGGCAGCGGGCGAAGTGCAAACCGGCGTCACGGCGATTGTGCCGCCCGGTGAGAATCTGTTTACCCGCCCGCTGCCCTGCGGCGCGGCGGTGCTCAACGGCTTCGCCAAACCCGTCGGACTAGTACAAATTGAGGAGTTGGGGCTGCTGCAAACGCCCATCCTGCTCAGCAATACGCTGGCAGCCGGCACGCTGTTTACCGCGCTGGTGCGCGATGCCATTTCCCGTAACCCTGAGCTAGGACGCACGCTGCCGACGGTGAACCCGCTGGCGCTGGAGTGCAACGACGGCTGGCTGAACGACATTCAGGCGCTGGCGGTGACGGAACACATGGCGCGACAAGCGCTGGATGCAGCAGCAGGCAGTTTCGCTCGTGGCAGCGTCGGTGCTGGACGTGGCATGAGCTGTTTTAGCCTGAAAGGCGGCATCGGCACCGCATCGCGTCTGATCCCCGAATTAAACGCTACACTCGGCGTGCTGGTACTGGCAAATTTCGGCACGCTTTCCTCACTGACGCTGGACGGCGTGCAGATGGGCGATGCCATTGCGCCTATCCTGCCGGAGCTCGCTCCACAGCAGGACGCGGGATCGATCATCATTATCATGGCGACAGATGCCCCGCTTGACGCCCGTCAGCTCAAACGCATCGCCAAACGTGCGGGCGCAGGATTAGGACGGCTCGGCAGCTACTGGGGACACGGTTCCGGCGATATCGCCGTCGCCTTCTCGACCTGTCCACAGCCACAGCCGCCGGAGGATGCACAGCTTGAACCGCTGTTAAGCGCCGCCGCCGACGCCACCGAACACGCGGTGCTCGACGCCATGCTTCAGGCTGACGCCGTGACCGGTTTTCGCGGCCATCATCGCCCAACGCTGCCACAGGCGTTGGATCGGCTGGCTGCGACTCTTTATCCATAAGCAAATTCTCCCGTAGGAAACTGATGATGAAAGTGTTTATCTCTGCTGATATTGAAGGTATCGCTGGCGTGATGCGCCCGGAGCAGTGCAGCCCCGGCACCGCGGAATACCAACTGGCACGCGGCCTGATGGAGCAGGAAGTGAATGCCGCCATCGACGGCGCATTCGCAGGTGGCGCAACAGAGGTGGTGGTCGCCGACAGCCACGCGGCGATGGTCAATCTGCGTGCGGAAAACATCGACGCCCGCGCCCGGTTGGTACAAGGCAAACCGCGCGGCTATTCGATGGTAGAAGGATTAGAGCAGCAGCAATTCGATGGCCTGATGTTCATCGGTTATCACAGCGCGGCGGGTGAGTTTGGCGTGTTATCGCATACCATCAACGGTCGTGCTTTCTACCGCGTGCGCATCAACGGTGAAATCATGGGCGAGAGCGACATCTACGCCGCCGCGGGCGTAGAACAAAAAACGCCACTGTGGTTGGTTAGCGGTGACGACACGCTCCAGAGTTGGATCGCCCGCTACTACCCTGCGACTGACTACGCTTGCGTCAAACGCGCCATTTCACAGCACGCAGCGGAATCCCTCAGCACCGAACAGGCGCGTCAGGTGATTCGTGACGCGGCAAAAGCGGCGGTGGAAAAAGCACACCGTACGCTGAATTCGCGGATTCAGGCACCCTATCGCCTCGAACTGATGGTGGCAAAACCGGTACTGGCCGATCTATTCTGTCTGCTGCCGAACATTGAACGTTTGGATGCTATAACCGTAGGTTATACCGCGCAGAGCATGCGAGAAATCACCAGCCTGCTGGGTGCTTTTTCCTATCTGGCGACAACGCAAAACTGATTCCGGTTTATCCGCCGCTATTCTGGGGCGTAAACCGCTTGAAAAGAGAATTTATCGCATGACGAAACCCGTGATTGTGATCCACGGTGGCGCAGGTGCGCTGACCCGCTCGGCTATGAGCGCTGAAAAAGAACAGCGCTATCTGGCCGCGCTGTCCGAGATTGTCGCCAGCGGACAGCGTATTCTGGCTGAAAACGGCAGCGCGCTGGATGCGGTGACGGAAGCCGTCCGTCTGCTGGAAGAGTGCCCGTTATTCAACGCCGGACACGGCTCGGTCTTCACCCACGCAGAAACCCACGAACTGGACGCCAGCATCATGGACGGACGCTCGCTGGATGCCGGTGCGGTGAGCTGCGTCAGCCATATCCGTAACCCGATTATGGCCGCGCGTACCGTACTCGAAGCCAGCCCGCATGTGATGTTTACCGCCGACGGTGCGGAAGCCTTTGCACAGCAGCACGGTCTGGAAAGGGTTGAACCTGCATTTTTCTCCACTGAAGAACGCCGTCAGCAGTTGCATAACGCACAGGCAGGCTCAGGCCGCGTCATCCTTGACCATGACGGCCAGAGTGACCCTATCGATCCCGACCGCAAATTCGGCACCGTGGGCGCAGTAGCACTGGACAGTGCGGGCAACCTCGCTGCGGCAACCTCAACGGGCGGCATGACCAACAAACAGGCAGGACGCGTGGGCGATAGCCCCATTATCGGCGCGGGTTGCTACGCCAATAACCAGACAGTGGCGGTTTCCTGCACCGGCACCGGCGAAGTCTTTATGCGCGCCGTCGCTGCCTATGATGTCTCCGCACTAATGGAATACGCTGGGCTGACGCTACAACAGGCCAGCGATCGCGTGGTGATGGAAAAACTGGTTCAGATGGACGGCAGCGGCGGGATGATTGCCGTGGACAAAGCCGGCAACATTGCCCTGCCGTTCAACAGCGAGGGGATGTACCGCGGCTATGGCTACGTGGGAGAAGAACCCATCGCCGATATCTATCGTTAACTTGCCAGCACATCGAAACAGAACGCCCAACATAGGTGCAACGCACCAATATTGGGCATCAAAATAGTGCACAAAACCGTCTCATCGCTTATCTATCGACCATTCATCACGGCCTTATAACCTGGCGTAATAATTGCAGACTTTTTGGTTATTACTCATACGATGCTCATTAGAAAGCATCAGCCGGAGCCTGCAACCATGCGATTACGCCATATTGAAATCTTCCAGGCCATTGTTCAGGCAGGCACCATCAGCGGCGCCGCCCGATTGCTCAACGTCTCTCAGCCGAACGTCAGCCGGGTATTGAATCACGCAGAGCAGCAGCTCGGTTTTTCCCTGTTTGAACGTCGCACACAGGGAATGATCGCCACCGAAGAAGGGCTACGCCTGATACCGAAAGTACAGGAGCTTTTCAGCCATCTGCAAAGCATCAGTTCGCTCACCGAACAAATCAAAACCAGCAAGGCACACTCCGTACGGCTTGGCGCGGCACACGCGTTCGGGCAAATGATCGTGGCACCGACGCTGGTGGAATTTCATAAGCAGGCCGCCTCGGTTAACGTGGAACTGGTAACCGAGCACTTCAGCACGCTGTGCCAGAACATCCTGCAAAACCAGCTCGATTTCGCGCTGATCTTTGGTCAGCAGGTGCCGTCCGAACTGTTGGCAGAACCGCTGTTCCAGTCCACGATGGTTGCCCTGCTGCCGAAAGACAGCCCGATAAACGGCCCTGTCTCGCTGGAATGGCTGTGCAACAACAATCTGCTGATGATGCAGCATCAGGACCCGCTCGGCCAGGTGGTACACCGCGCACTGCGCGACAAAGCGCTACAACCAGCGGCGTCGCTCTACATCAAAACCTACTCGGTGATTGCCGACATGGTGCTGGCGGGTGGCGGTGCAGGCATCGTCGATCTCTTTACCGCCTGTCGCTATGCCGACCAGCTCAAAATTGTCCCTATCGATCAGCCGCTGCCTTTTGAAGTCACGCTAATCAGTCGCCGCGACAACCCACAGTCACAGGCGACGCTACAGCTGAAACAGATGATGAAAAATCGCTGTCGCGAGATCGCCAGACAGAACGAGACACTGCTTTACGCTGCCTGATTCACGACAGACGCCATGCCACGGACGGTTTTTCCTATCCCCTGCGCGGGACTCAACGCTATAATCCCCTCATCATTTGCTTTACAGGTATGCACCAATGATTCGCAGCATGACCGCTTACGCCCGCCGAGAAATCAAGGGCAACTGGGGAAGCGCAGCCTGGGAACTGCGTTCCGTTAACCAGCGCTATCTGGAAACCTATCTTCGTTTACCGGAACAATTCCGCAGCCTCGAACCCGTCGCGCGTGAGCGCATCCGCGCCCGCTTGACCCGTGGAAAGATCGAATGCAACCTGCGTTTTGAACTCGACCCGAGTGCGCAAAGTGCGCTGATCCTGAATGAAAAGCTGGCGAAACAGCTGGTTAATGCTGCCAACTGGGTCAAAATGCAGAGCGACGAAGGGGAAATCAACCCGGTTGATATTCTGCGCTGGCCTGGCGTGATGTCGGCGGAAGAACAGGATCTGGATGCGATCAGCGCTGAACTGCTGGTAGCACTGGAAGGCGCGCTGGATGACTTCATCGCCGCCCGAGAAAGCGAAGGCAACGCGCTGAAAGGGCTGATCGAACAGCGTCTGGCTGGCGTCAGCGCCGAAGTCGTCAAAGTCCGCGCCCAGATGCCAAACATCCTGCTATGGCAGCGCGAGCGCCTGCAAAGCAAGCTGGAGGATGCGCAGGTACAGCTGGAAAATAACCGTCTGGAACAGGAACTGGTGCTGATGGCGCAGCGCGTCGACGTCGCCGAAGAACTTGACCGCCTCGACGCTCACGTCAAAGAAACCTACAAAATCCTGAAAAAAGAAGAAGCCGTCGGCCGCCGCCTCGACTTCATGATGCAGGAATTCAACCGCGAATCGAACACGCTGGCCTCGAAATCCATCAACGCCGACGTCACCGCGTCAGCCATCGAGTTGAAAGTGCTGATCGAGCAAATGCGGGAACAGATCCAAAATATTGAGTGACGTTTCATATCGCTTAAACCGTTCATATAATGCCTTGTTTTCAGGGCATTTTTTTACTATCATCGTCTAACATGTATTACCGAAATTCACTCTCAGGTAATTAACCGAACACCTTTTTATCATTTAAAAACTTATTCATGGCAGTTTTACGCTGTAGAGTTATTAAATCGGTGATTTAAAAATCAATATTATTTTTGTTCGATAAATTAAGATTATTACTCAGAAAAAATTAATAAATATAGCAACCCGTCCATATCAAATTCATCAATTTAATAATGATGATTGAATTGATATTTTCTAAAATGAACAGGATGGGTTGCTAATTTTAAATAATGTAAAATCAGGATGTATATTCACAATTGCAGCTAGTGTACTGCTGCTTAGTATTAATATAAACATGACATGACTTCTCATGCTTATTATTTTTATACAGCCTCACCGTTAAATGCATGTTCTTATCCGTTGCTGTAGTATGGGGACCAGCAACAACCATCGCACCTGTTGTCGACCCCGCCATGTTGGAATAAGCACTGATCGTTGGGCATTGCGAAACAATGTTTCCAGCTGAACTTTTACTCATGTCTACAGTGCTTACTGCATTCCAGTTTGATGAAAAATCCAGATAGCCCGCATGCGCAACGGTAGATGTAAAAATAAAAACAGAGGAAACTAATAATGATCGGAAAATTTTAGAGATATTCATAGTAATTTACTCCTGTCTTAAATCGATAGATAATTTTGACAAATCAAGAGAGTATTCTATTTAATCATCATGAATCACATATCTAAAACTCATGATAGATATATTATTAGTTAAAGTTTACTTTAATCCAATCAGCTAGAAAGCATAGAACTTTTGGCTACCTTCACATAGGGCTTGTGGCATTTAATGACTCCGCCATCATCACTTTACTTTCAATGTTTTAATATATATTTTCGTACAATAAATTTATTTTTAAATAAAATGAGACGTTCCGAAACTCATAGTATCTGAACCTGTAAAAAGCATCGACAATTGGCGACACTGACTTTCAAGGAGGATCGCCAATGACTACGATAAATGCTGCCATTACCGAGAGTTCCATCACTATTTTTCGAGATCTCATCGCTTCACTACCCGTTGATCATCTTAGTCATGCTCAGCGTGACGATCTCAGCGCAATCGCCGCTGAGTCGGTTGAAGGGTTGTGCCACGGTTTACAGTATGTTAGCGAATCACTGACTGAAGAAATCACCACAGAACACCTTCAACAACTCAGCACCTACCTCAGTACTTATGCGCACCTGATCCCTGCGCTGATGGCACTCAGCGAACAGACGGCATCAGTTCGCACCGCAAACCTCACCTAAACTGTCTCTATCCGATCCTAATAAGGACAAACCTTCTATGAATTGTCCTTATTGGCTTGAATTTTGTCCTTATCTCTACTACGTTTAGAGACACCGACTACTATTCTGTCCTTATAAAAATGAGCCAAGACAATCGTATACAGCAAGAAAAAACATCAATTTTGAAAGCAATGCTTCAGTTCTATGAAGCAAAAAGCCTGGGCGAAATTGAAGAATTATTATTATTTTCAATAAATAAGAAAAAACTACAGCGCCGACTTAAAGAGCTGTACGACGACGGGCAGATCGTGACGGTAGGGGAAAAACGCAATACTAAATATTATGCAAATAAGGACAATTCATCTTCATTGCGTGTCCTTAAGTCATTCGATAAGGACACTATCGATAACAACATAAGGACAATACGTGCAGATGAGGACAATCACCCCATCTTTTCCAAAGAGGCTATCTCACAGCTCGCCTATTTAGATACGCCTTCGTATGCACGTAAAAAATCCAGCTATCAATTTGATATTTTGGATAATTATTTACCCAACGTAACTCAGTACCTGCCGAATCAGATACAAACGACGCTGTCGAAAATGGGGAAACGATTTGATGGCACACTAGCAGCAGGGACTTATGCGAGGAATATTAGTCAACGTCTACTCATTGATTTGTCCTATAACTCTAGTCGACTAGAAGGTAATACCTACTCCAAGCTTGATACACAAAAACTCATAGAACAGGGGCTGACAGCCGATGGTAAAGTTCATGAAGAAACCATCATGATCATGAACCACAAAGAAGCGATTGAATTTTTAATTGAAAATGCCGAAGAGATAATAATTAATCCCTTTACAATCAGAAATATTCACGCCCTGCTTTCGCAAGATTTACTCGCCAATCCCAAAGCATGCGGTAACATCAGGCAGATAGAAGTCTCTATTGGAAAATCGGCCTATTTTCCGCTAAACAACCCCCATCAACTCGAAGAATACTTCTCTCTATTACTACGCAAAGCAGAACAAATCCACGACCCATTTGAACAGAGCTTTTTCTTATTCATTCATTTATCGTATCTACAAGCCTTTGAAGACGTAAACAAGCGAACCGCTCGATTATCCTGCAATATCCCTTTTATTAAGCACAATTTTTGCCCGTTAAGTTTTATTGATGTACCGCAAGAGGATTACTTTAAAGCATTGCTGTACTTCTATGAAACCAATGAGCTCCTGCCCGCTTTGGAGTTGTTCAAATGGGCCTATACGAGATCTTGCGAACAATATGATGTAGTAAAAGAGTCGATTGGCGAAATTGATATTTATCGCATACAACATCGTGTGGCACGAAAAGTGGCGATGGGGAATATTATCCGGGAAAATCTTAATGAACAGCTTGCAGAACAATATCTTGAGAAATACTGTGCAGAAAATGACATTCCTTCTGCCGATAAATTTATTGCCATGACACTCAGTGATTTAGCTCAACTTCATGTTGGCTCAATCGTTGGACTTGGCATTACAGAAAAAATGTTTATTGAGTGGAAAAAATAATTGAATAAACGGAAGAATCGCAGCGAATCGATAGGAGTTACTCGTCAGGACAGAAACGTAATAGTGGCGAGCGGCAAAACAGTATCCAAAGATCACCAAAATACCAAGCTAGACGCCGACTTTGCTCTCATCATGCAGCGCCACGGCCATACCATCGAAGCACTGCATGACCGATGATAAGTGCAACAAAATAGGGAAAAACCGTCATGCGTTACCTCGTCCTCCCGCTCATCCTTCTTGCCTTAACCGGCTGTCAGGCGCTCACCACCTTCGATAAATACGCCACAATGCGGCTTTATGAAGTGTATGAAGCCAAGAATCTTTCCGCCTGTGAGTACAAGCCGCAGTTTCGCGACTGTACCGTAGATAAACGTGCTTTTAACGTCAGGATTACGGACGATAAAAGCAAAATTGCGTTAGTGGTAGGAAAGCGCTATGCCTATTTCGGCTTCACGCGTGATGACTTTGCCCGCCAGACGCAGCCGCTACGTGATTTCCTGATTTGGGCACAAGATCCAAACGCGCAAGATAAACAGATCAAGCAGCTACGTAAGGCCGGAAACGTAGGCGGAACCCTGTTTTACAACACCGAGGTGGAATATCAGTTCGATTATTTGCATACGCGTGCCGATGTTCCGATGCTCGTCGTTAAACCTCATCAAACGGCTGATTCTTATGGCCTGACTATCGAGGAAGTGAAAAACCTGCTGTCGGTGATGGATGCCTGGTATGCCGGTACGTTTTCCGGAAAGCAGTTGACCTAAGGTCGATGAAAACGGCCAGGCGGGTCCATGTCTGGCCGAAGATGGTATTAAAATTTCTGTATTCTGGAAGTAAACTGGCCGCAGTTCTTCAGCATCAAATCTTTGACAGGTCGGCGATCGTAGTAGCCTTTTTCAGTCTTGAATACTTCGTAGACTTCAATGCGGCGTGGCGAATAAGCATCAACAAATTTACCAGTAACATAATAGTAATTCCCCACTACGGGTTTAAACGTCACGGTACTAAATCCGCCATTGTCTGCAATCATTCTGACCGCAATATTATGCTGCGCGCTGACCCAAAATTCACGGATCATCGTTGGCGTCTCTGGAATAGCCGGGAAGCCGAGTTCTTTATTATTGAGTTTAGTTTGGAACCCAAATGCATTATTGGTGTAGCCATTTTCTGGTGCATCAATATTAATACATCGGTCGGTCGTCGGATAAATGCGAATATAGTCAAGGTTACGGTTATCAAATGTCATACCAACACGATCCGTTCCCTGATAGTCCTGAAGCTTATTACTATACGTTGCAACCGAACATCCACTGAGTAATGCCACACTCATTCCGATCAGAAGCGTTTTCCCCAACATCACCATCCCCTATCTTTATAAAATCAGAACTTCCTGATTATTTGGCGTCGTTTTTTATTCGAGAATTAAAGCTGTAATTTTCTCACCTTAAACACTATTAATATACCCTAAATAATTCGAGTTGCGTGAAGGCGGCAACTGCGCGAATCCCCAGGAGCTTACACCAGTAAGTGACTGGGGTGAGTAAGGGCAGCCAACGCACAAGCAGCTTGAAGTATGACGGGTATAAACGAGGCAACATGGCAATTTCGCTCTATTACACCGCTCGACGTAAAAAATCCCTGAGCCAGACAGAGATATCTGCCGTGAAGGAGATCGTCCAACGCCATTCCGTTAATGACCAAATTGAGAACTATCTGACGACCGGAGAAGGCCTGAACTGGGAATCTTTTGATTTCGCCCTCAATGTAAAAATCGGTAACGTGTTCAGAAAGGGGATCGTGTTCTCCGGTTCAACTAAACTTCCCGACAACGATGAGGATGCCATCGTGACTGGCGTGCAACACTGGTGTCAGTGTTTATCCGAGATTCGTGGTGCCCTTGCACACTGTGAATGGTATGTCGCGGTTGACGATTGTGTGATTCCGTGGAGCCATGAGCTCAATGCCTTTGAGCCTACACGATAGCAACGTGGGATTCTGAAAAAAGGGAAAGATGAACGACGACGACATTTTTGATGCGGTAACGACCAGCGCATACGGGCTGTCGATGGGTGCGATATGGCAACATATTGCGATGGAATGTCGGAGCAACCCTAGGACGTACGACCAACGTCAGGCACTGTTTTTTACGCTACTGGAACGGCTCATCTCCACAGGGCAAATCAGGCTCGCCAGCAAGGGAGATTATCTGCAAGGCGAACCGAAACATCAGGTTGATCAACTCCGCAATGCCTTTCCACCCGATGTCTCCACTGATGAATGTGATGATGTAGACGAATTTGGCCTTTGGTTCTTAGCCAAAGCCCCCGCAGGCGTCGTGTGGATCACGCCCGAGGGGCAAGAGATTTGGACTTAACGCAAGCGGCTCACTCTACCTTCTTATTCTGTGTGCCAGGGTTTTCCACCGTCTGCTCTGTTGCCGTTTTGTCATCCGACGGCTGGCTCACCACAACATCGGCACCCTCAGAGTTGATCGTACTCGCGTAAAGGCGACCTTCCTCAATAAAATCTTCGTCGATACCCTCAATATTCTCCTGATTGTCACGCCCAGAGAGAATATTCCAGCAGGCGATGAACAGCGCCGCAATCAGCGGACCAATCACAAAACCGTTGATACCGTAGATTTCCATACCGCCCAGCGTAGCGATCAGAATCAGGTAGTCCGGCATTTTGGTGTCTTTCCCTACCAATAGCGGACGCAGAATATTGTCCACCAGCCCAATCACCAAGACGAAGAATGCGACGATGAAGATGGCTTGCCACAGCATATCCGTCGCGAACAGGAAGATAGCAGCAGGTACCCAGATAATCGCCGAACCCACGGCAGGAATCAGCGACAGGAACGCCATCAGCGAGCCCCACAGCAGACTGCCTTCTATCCCTGCGATAGAGAAGGCAATGCCGCCCAGTGTACCCTGCACAATCGCCACGACTACGGTACCTTTGACGGTCGCCCGGGATACGGCGGCGAACTTCACCAGCAAATGGTGCTTAACATGGGTGGACAACGGCAGCGATTCGAGAATCAGGTTCACCAGATAGGAACCATCTTTCAGGAGGAAAAAGAGCAGGTAGAGCATCACCCCGAAACCAATAAAGAAGGTGAACGTTCCTTTGCCGATCAGGAGCACGCTTCCTGCCAGATATTGCCCGCCTTTCAGCGCAACCTGAGACAGCTCCTGCTGTATTTTGGCGGCGTTATCCAGATTGTGTTCCGCTAGGAAATGCCGCGCCCACCTCGGCAGATGCTGAAGCAACTCCGCCAGCACCACCGGGAACCGTGTGTTACTGTCCTGTAATCGTGTATACACCTCATTAATTTCAACTACCAATGAGGAAACGATCACCCCTAATGGGATGAATACGATCAGGAAGATGATCAGGACGGTGAGCAGCGAGGCCACACCGTTGCGATCGTTTAATTTTTGCCGAATCTTGCTTTTCAGCGGATGGAAGATGATGGCCAGCACTGCCGCCCATAAAATGGCGGAATAATACGGCGCCAGTATGTCAAAAAACGCCAGCGTAACGACAAATAAGATAAGGATGAAGAATCCCTTCGTAAGCCCTTTAATATTCACAACGATTTCCCCTTCGTTCAATCTGCCCTCGAAATATAGAACGAAGTGGGACATTTGCAATACAGGAAAAAACGTCTGATGCTGAGCAACCGGCTATATTCGTGCCTCATGTGTGGCAATAAAGTCATTTTTTAGCTGACTATACACCGCAGCATCGTTGTCACATGCCAGCGCAGCAGCGCGCTTTATTGCCGCATATTCCGCACACACGTCAGGATTCACCCGGAGATAATCACGAAAAGCCAAATGTCGCTGAATAGGTTCGTCACCCACCACGAAGGCGTGAAGATGGTGAGTACGAGCGTCACCGCCCTTGGTGTAGTAACGACGCCCCGCTATCCCATTTTCGCCGCGGGGGCGATAGCCCAAATCGACCATGACGTGATCCAACCTGTCCAAATCGGACAGCGAAACCACCTCCAGCAGCATATCAATCACCGGTTTAGCGGATAACCCCGGCACGGCCGTGCTACCAATATGGTGGATGCTCACCGCAACGTCACCGAGCGCCTTCGCTATCGCACTCGCCTCTGTTGCGTAATTCATCACCCATTGTGGATCGTAATCCACCACGGCAATCGTGCGCTTGCCCATTCACTTAGCTTCCCCAACGTTGTCCTATCCCGTAAAGGTTATCAACGTTCAGAGGAAGGTTCAAAAGCCATCACGCGGCGCGTGACTCTCACCACGTGATTCGTTCTTACAGGCCATCTAATCGCCGCTGGGTGGCCTGCACCAGTGAATCCGTGGTGATATCGGCAATAGATTTAGCACCCGTGAGCGTCATCGCCACACGCATCTCTTTCTCGATCAGGTTCAACAGGTTAACCACACCCGCTTCGCCCGCTGCTGCCAGCGCGTAGACAAACGCGCGTCCAAGCATCACGCCATCCGCGCCCAACGCAATCATGCGCACGACATCCAATCCGGTACGAATACCGGAATCCGCCAGAATGGTGATATCACCTTTCACTGCATCGGCGATGGCTGGCAGCGCATGTGCCGTCGACAACACGCCGTCCAACTGGCGACCGCCGTGATTGGAGACGACGATGCCGTCTGCACCGAACTTTACCGCTTCTTTGGCATCTTCCGGGTCGAGAATGCCTTTGATGATCATCGGCCCTTTCCACATCTCGCGGATCCACGCCAAATCCTGCCACGAAATAGAGGGATCGAAATTCGCTGCAAGCCAGCCAATATAGTCTTCCAGCGTCGTCGGCGTACCACGATAGGCAGACACGTTACCCAAATCGTGCGGCTTACCGTTCAGGCCAACATCCCACGCCCACTGTGGATGCGTTATCGCCTGCAAAATACGGCGCGCCGCCGCGTTCGGCCCACTCATGCCGGAATGTGCGTCACGATAGCGGGCACCTGGTGTCGGCATATCTACAGTGAATACTAGCGTCTTGACCCCGGCAGCCTGCGCCCGCTCCAGCGCATTGCGCATAAAACCACGATCTTTTAACACATAGAGCTGGAACCACATCGGGCGGTTGATTGCAGGCGCAACCTCCTCAATCGGGCAGACAGAAACGGTAGATAAGGTA
Organism: Pectobacterium actinidiae; assembly: GCF_000803315.1. Classification (NCBI taxonomy): domain Bacteria; kingdom Pseudomonadati; phylum Pseudomonadota; class Gammaproteobacteria; order Enterobacterales; family Pectobacteriaceae; genus Pectobacterium; species Pectobacterium actinidiae. The sequence continues at coordinate 712,687 of NZ_JRMH01000002.1, read as the reverse complement.
AACGGGATGCCTTTCTGTTCGGCCGCACGCGCGGCCTGCACTTCGCCCCGTCGGGCATACATACCGGTCAGGCCAACGGGAGCTAGCACCACTGGCATCGCCAGTTTTTCGCCAAATAACTGCGTCTCCAGACTCAGGTCAGACATATTTTTCAGGATACGCTGGCGCAGCGCGATATCTGCCAGATCGGCCGTATTACGCCTGAGCGTATGCTCGTTATACGCCCCACCATCAATGTAGTGGAAAAGAAACGGCGGCAGCTTACGCTGCGCCGCCGCCCGGTAGTCCGTTGAAGCAGAGATGATCATCGTCCTTTCCCATCCTTCTTCTTGTTTGTGCCACTGTTATGGTCAGTGGCATGACTGTTACTGGAACTGCTTTTAGTGAAATTGAAGGTACGCGACATGCGTTTGCAGATATTCCTGCAAGCCATGCTTGCCGTCCGCCCCACCCACGCCGGATTTACGCCAGCCCGCATGGAAGCCCTGCATCGCCTCAAAGTTCTCACGGTTGATGTAGGTTTCGCCGAATTTCAGCCCTTTCAACGCCTTCATCGCGGTGTTGATATTCTGAGTATAGATCGACGACGTCAGGCCATATTCGCTATCGTTCGCCATCGTAATTGCCTCTTCCAGCGTGTCGAAAGTCGCGACGGGCAACACTGGACCAAACACCTCTTCGTGCATGATCGGCATCTCTTGTTTCACATCCACCAGCAACGTTGGCGGGTAGAAATAGCCCGTACCGCTTTCACGCTGTCCGCCAAGCAGCACTTTCGCACCTTGTGATACCGCTTTTGCCACCTTGTCTTCCACACGCTGTAGCGCCGCTGCACTGATTAATGGCCCCATATCCAGCGCTTTTTTCTCCGCCGTGTTACCGAAGGTCACCTGCTCCATCGCCGCTTTAATACGGGAGATGAATTCGTCGTAGATGCCCTTCTGCACGTAAACACGCTCGGCACAGTTACACACCTGCCCGCTGTTGATAACGCGAGAGCTGACAATCGCTTTCACGGCCAGATCGAGATCGGCGTCATCCATCACGATGGCGGGGGCTTTGCCACCCAGTTCCAGCGATACCTTCGTCACGTTCTGCGCCGCCGCCGTCATGGTGGCAATCCCTGCCGCCACGCTGCCGGTCAGGCTGACCATCCCGACTTTCGGGTTAGCAGCCAGCTCTTGCCCTACCGTTGGGCCATAGCCAGTAACGAAATTGATGACGCCTTTCGGCAGACCAATCTTGTGAATAATTTCGGCGAAGATCACCGCGTTATTGGGGGTGATTTCACTCGGTTTGATGACGATGGTATTGCCGGTGATCAGCGCCGGTGCCGCTTTGCGCGCAATCAGGAAGAAGGGGAAGTTCCATGGCAGAATCCCGGTCGTGACGCCAATCGCTTTGCGGAAGACGAAGATATTTTCATTCGGGCGATCACTCTGAATAATCTCGCCTTCGTAACGGCGCGCCCACTCCGCCATGTAGTCGAGATAGTCAGCGGTGAATAGCACTTCCGTCTGCGCCAGGCCGTGCGTTTTACCGCCTTCTGCGATGATAGTGTCGGTCAGTTCGGCTTCGCGCTCACGGATGCCATCAGCAATCTTGTGCAGCCAGACGCCGCGCTCAACCGCAGGCAGCGCTTCCCAGCCTGGCTGTGCGGCCTCTGCCGCCTCTATCGCTCTCTTTGCGTCGTCAGCGGAACCTTCCGGGATCTGTGAAATAACCTGCTCTGTGGCCGGGTTCACTACATCAATCCACTTCCCGCTTCTGTTTTCAACAAACTCACCGTTGATGTACATACGTTTTTGGGTGGTGCTCATGTCAGGCATCTCCAAAGTAGGGTTAGAGAATACAACGCATAAACGAGTTGTTAATAAAACACGTCTTTTTTGTGAAGTTTTGCCATGCTGCGCGATCTGCACTGCATTTGCCTTTTCATGGCTGCCATCTCTGTCTAGCAAGTGGCAAAAAAGTCATGTTGAGAATGCCTGACGTAACACTTTTGCAAAGTATCGGAGAATGCAGGGGAATAACGGCAGAGTGGGAATGAGCGGGGCGATGACAGACGCCGCATTCAGCTACGGCGTCTGTCTGTGAAGCAGGGAAATTTTACTGCTCGTCGACTTTTACTATCTCTTCCTTCACCTTCCACTTGCCACCCACCAACTCGCGGGTTGTGGCTACCATCGCCTGTTTTTCTTCGGAGTAGGCTTCCGTGGTTTCGACAATCAGGACAGGTTTATTATTCGCCATCTGGTAGGTAGACCATTGGTGCCAGCAGCAGCCACTTTTGGTAAACGTCGTGATGGTCTTACTTTTCTCATCGATTTCGAACAGGCCGAGATTAGAACTGGCTAGCTCGGTCAGCGGCGCATTCTGGGTGAACTGCTGCTTTTCCACATCAAACAGGTAGACGTCGTAAGACGGCCCGCCGTAAGCACCGTTATTGCCATTACGCAGCATGATATCCGCATGATGGTCGAAGTTAGCGTCATCAATCACCAGCCCACTGTTGTTCTCACCGTAGACCTCGACCAGATTCGCTGTCACTTCCCCTTTCTTGTTCAGCTCGATGAACAGGTTTTCCATCGTGATACGCTGGAATAGCTCACCGCGCCCTTTCTTAAAAATATCCAGCGTGCCAGCGCCTTCACAGATTGAATAAGAGGTATCGAGATCGCACGTCGCCACGCTGAGAACGAAGTCCCACTGGCCTGAGGCCTGCGTAATCAGGGAGATATTTTCACTGCCGGAAAGCGCCTGAATACGGGAAACCATCTCATTCCCCAAACAAACCTCATCCTTGCAGCGGTCACGCTCGGCCAGCCACGCGCGCTGCTCCTGACGCGCTTGCGCTTTGTCTTCTTTTTTCACGTACCCCTGATAGGCCTTGTTTAATACTGCATCAAGCTGCTGTAAACGGCTGCTGGCACAAATCATTTTCTCGGTGTCTGTACTGGCCTTGCTGCAATCCATCGCCCAGACGGACGAAGTAAAAAAGAACAGCAGGGATGAAACGGCCAGAGATAAATAACGCATGAAGTCTCGCTCCTTGAATACAGATGAAAATCTAACTTATTAATAAATAGAGATAACGGGCTATTTTTTGCTGCCATTGCCCATCTTTTTAAGAAAGCGTTGTTGCTCAATCAGAATCGATTTCAGCGTAATACATTGGTAATCAATGCCGTAACGCGGGGCAATATCCGCAATGATTTTCGACAGTGCGGGATAGTGCCGGTGATTCCAGTTGGGGAAAATATGGTGGGTCAGATGCATATTGAGCTGTCCCAGCCAGTAACCGAGCCAGGCAGGGCGGGTAGTCCAGTCCACCGTGGTGGAAAACACGTGCTGATAGCGACCATGCCTGAACAGACCGTCTTCCGGTGCCTGATAGAATGTCCCTTTTGCCCAGTGCGACCCCAGAATCAGGACGACAAAAATCAGCGATGACAGCATTTGGCTCAGCAGGTAAACCAGTAGCAGTGAGCCAAAACCGACGGGAGTTGGCGACAGCAGCCAGTAAGGAATAGCCAGCGCCAATAAGGCATGTAGCACTTTGGAAAGCAGGAAAACGCCCCAGCCCTTCACGCCTTGAAGCGTCATATTTCGCGTCACCTGCGTTTTCCCCGCACGATCTATCCAGTCAAAAAACCAAATGATGCAGGGAAAGGTCAGCGACGCCACCAGCGGCCAGTAGTAGCGCTGGGCGCGCATAAAACCGCGAAACCGATGATAAGGGGACTGCCGCAAGACGCCGTTCTCTTCAATATCGAGATCGTAGTGCTGCACATTCACATGCGCATGATGAAAAATCACATGCCGCACTCGCCAGCAGTCGGAATCCATGCCGAGCGGAATACTCACCACGATATTGAGCAGGCGATTCGCCCACGGCCGCCGGAAAAAGACGTTGTGCGAGGCATCATGCACCACATTCACCGCCAGAAACATGGCGGTAAAAATAAAGCCAAAGTAACAGCACGCAAAGCCCCACAGCGTCGTCTGCAAGAGACTGAAACCATAAAACGTCAGACACAACGCCACCAGAAACAGCATCTTGCCGATAAACCCGGCGTTGGCAAAACGGTGATCGCCCGTTGCTGCCAGATAGTCATTCGCGGCTTTAATCAGCGCCCGATGCAACGCCAGATCGCGACCTTGTTCATAGCGCAGAGGCTTTAGCGGTGCGAGCATTACTCTTCCTCGACAATCGGGTGTCGGCCCCAGCCGATTGCCATTGCCAGCCCGTGGATCATCAGCGTCAGCATGGCTATCTTCCAATAGAGCGCTTCCCAGCCCAGATAGACGAGAAACACAGCGGGGAATAGCAGCCCCACCAGCAGCCAGATGTAAATACCCCAGCGTCGCCCTTCGGAAATCCCGCCCAGCGCGACCGCACCGGCGACCAACAGCAGGAAGAGCGCCGCCTGCGACAGGTTGGCGGAATCATAGCCGTAGCCATACAGATAGACGTAGCCCACTACCAGTGAAAACAGCAACATCGCACCGGCAATCAGCGCCACTGGCGTACAGTGAAACGTCGCCTGACCCGTACGGCGCACCGACAATTTCAGGTACGACATAAAAGGTTGGTTGCTGGCCCAAAACGGGTTTTTCGAGGGGGTTTCTCTGCCTGCCCCGTAGCGGAAAGGCGTATCAGGCAGCTGTGGACAAAAACTGCCAAACAGTTTGTCCCAAAAAATAAAGGTGCCGCCGAAATTCTTATCGGCGTAGGCGCGGTCATTCACATGGTGTACCCGATGGTGTGCTGGCGTCACCAGCACCTTTTCCAGCCAGCCCAGTTTGGGCGTCATCGCGTTATGGTTAAAGAGCTGAACGCTGTAATGCAGGATGGAAACGGTGACGAATACGTACAGCGGGACGCCGAGCAGCGCCAGAATCAGGAAGAACGGAATGGAGGTCAGCGAGGAATACCACGAGTTACGCACGCCCAACGACAGATTGAAATGCTCGCCCTGATGATGCACCACATGCACCGCCCACAGCACGCCAAAGGTATGGTGCAGGCGATGTAGCCAATAAAAACCAAAATCCCAGGCGAGTATCGCGAACAGCCACATTAACACTGGCGGCCAGGTTTCTACCCAACCCAAGCTGAAATGCGCTGCGACATAGCCATAGCAAAAAATTTCCACACTGCGGAAAAGCCACAGCATGATATGCCCTGAATTCAGGTTGAAAACCACATCGTGCCAGTTCACCTTCTCACGCTGCATCCACTGCAAAATCAGCGCTTCGCCAACCACCACAACTAACATGAGGACTATCGGTAATGCCAAATCGATCATGATTTCATTCCTGATGGCGCTTATCGTTAGGCAGCGGAGCCGCTGGGGAAATCGCCTTTACTGCCCCCCGGCGGTACAGAAAGACCCATCCGGTGATTCCCGCTAGCATCGCGCCAGTCACCAGATCGATGAACAGGTGGCGTCGCAGTTGCAGGATGGAAAAGGCAATCGCGACACCCCAGAGAAGATAAAAGCCCGTTTTCACCTTCTGCTGGCCGTCGCTCATCGCCCATACAGCCAGCACCGTTAGCGCAATATGCAGCGAGGGCAGGCAATTCTGTGGCGAGTCGATGCGCAGCAATAGCTGTAGCACACGAGTGGAAAGATCGTCCCCGACAACCTGTGGATACACCATCGTGGTCGGAAAAATCAGGTATACCACGCCCGCCATCACGGCAGTAAGCTGCGTTGCCTGACGTAGCCCCCCCAAACGCGCCATCGGACAGGATAAATAAGACAGCGGCACGATGATGAAAAAGGAGAGATACAGCCAGATAGCCGAGGCGCTAAAGGAAATCCATTCATCAACAAGTGACGTCGGCAGCACCGTTCCCTGCCCCTGAAACTGCGCGCTCAGTTGATACACCACCCCAACCGTTCCCCAGCCGAAGAGCAGCGCCTTCAGCCGCAATAGCAGCGTGTGTTGAGGAGATCGCCTCATGCTTCCCCCTTCAAACGGGTAATACGCCTGCGCTTTTGCGTAAATTCCGGCGCGATCTCGCCCGCGGTTAATTGCCACCATAGCCGCGACACATCAATGCCCTGTAACGCAAACTGCTGCGACAGGCTATCCCGACAGCCTTCCAACTCCGGCAAACTGCACGCAGCGGATAAATGCAGCGTCACGTCTCCCTGCTGTATCAGCCGATAATCGGCATGCAGCGGCAGCGCGTTAGCGATAATCCGACTACAGAGATCGGCAAACACGGTCTGAGTTTCACCACTGTGGTTCGGCAATCTCAGGCTGTCATCGCTGCGCCCTTCAATACGGGCAATCGCCATCGTCACGCGGCCACATGCACAGGGTTCCTGCTGTTTGACCAGCACATCATCCAGCCGATAGCGCACAATCGGCTGCGTGCTGCGGGTGAAATCGGTAATGATGGGCGTAAAGCGTGTGTCATCCAGCCACTGCGGCTCAATGTGAATAAATTCTTCGTTGAGATGCAGCGTGCCATGTTCGCAGGTCGATGCCAGAAAGCCTTCCGTTGCCTGATACACTTCCCCTACTTGCCCGAAGACCTGCTGTAACAGTTGCTTATCCTGCGGCTCCAACACCTCAGCCACGGAAATCACCTTTTTGACCGACAGGCGCAATTCACCGCGCAGTACCGCCAGCGCCAGCTCGCGCAGCACCTGTGCGGGGGCGACGATAATGGACGGCGACCACGCTTCCAGCCGCGGAAAATGGCCGGAAAACGGCGCGAAGAGATCGTAAAACGATAGGCTGAGCCAGCGGTTATCGACACTGTGATACAGGTTGTTATCCGCCCGCAGAAACAGCGCGACCCGTTCACCGGCGCGTAAACCGTCCGGCAGCATTTTCGCCAGCATTCCCCCTGCCCAAATCTGCTGTTCGCGCGGGCTGACGACAAACAGACCACGCTGACCAGACGTGCCTGACGACAGCCCGACGCTAAACCCGTTCACATTCGGCGTGAAGTCTCGATCCACTTCACTGCGACGGGCGCAAGCAAGCAAGTCATCCCGCTTAAGCCCGGCGGTGTTCATCCGATCGAATTCGGCCATCATTACGGCTTTGTCCATCGTCGGCCAGGAGGTAATCGGCAGCTGGCAGTAAGGACGAAAATAGGGGCTACGCGCCAGCACCCGCCGTGCAAAACGAGAAAGCTGACGCTGCTGATGGCGTTCAAGCGCCTGACGGGTGGCAAAGGTGAGGCGTCTGGCGCGGAAATAGTGCCAGATCGTCATCAGCGGAATCATAGGTCGCCCTCGTGACACAACCGAATCTCGACCTGTCCGTTCAGGTGCAACTGGTGCAGTTGGTCCAGCGTGTGGTAATAGGCTTGTGGATCATCCATCACCAGATTCGCCAACCGCGACGGTCCGCGACCTTCACGATAGCTGTGCGGCGACCAGGCGGCATCGCTTGCCAGCAGCACCCAGCCGTTTTCAGTCAGAACAAACGCGCCGAGGTGTCCGACTGCGTGGCCGGGCAACGGCACCAGCACAATCTCTTTATCGCTACCGGGTAGCGCGTAGCCTTGCGTAAACGGTGCCAGCTCGGCTGGCAGATCGGTAAGTGGGAAGTTCTCAACAAACTGGAGCGCCTGCTCAAATTGTTCAGGGATCAGCGCAGGGACAAACGCCCGCTTCAACGCTGCGAAACCACGCAGGTTTCGCGTCTGCTGCCAGCCCAGCGCCGAACAGATAAACGGCACGGAAGGGAAATCCCGCAGCCCCGCGATATGGTCGCCGTGAAAATGGGAGATGATCAGGCCGTCGATATCGGCAGGCTGAATGCCCTGCGCGTGTAGCTGATGAATCAGCGCGTCTTTCGTTTCAAAATGCACCGGCGTCATTCTACGGTACAGTTGGAACAGGCCGGAACGCGTAGCATCGGTAAAATGCTGGGCATAACCGGTATCCCAAAGCCAGCGCTTACCCTGACTTTCCAGCATCCAGACCCGCGCCGGAAAACGGCACACTTTCCATCCCGCACCGCGCAGCGCCATGCAGCCTGGATGCAGGCAGTATCCTACTTCAAACGTCGAAATATTAGCCATGTCCGTCAGTGCTCCGCTGCGCAAGATGTGTTTTGAACCAGCTACCGGTTAACTCGATGCCCTGCTGGAGGGAAAAACGTGGCTGATAACCCAGCTCTTGCTGCGCTTTCTCTGCGCTGAGCGTCATATCGAAATTCACCGCGCCTGCGCTGTAGCGCGTCAGTAGGGGCTCTTTGCGGCTAAACCACGAGAACAGTTCCATGCCACCAGCCACCACATGCAGCAACGGATACGGCACCGCCTTAACACGATAATTCATGCCCAACTGACCAATCAGCAGTTGCTGGAGCATATCTGCAAGGCGTGCCGGCTCATGATTGGTGATGTTGTAGGCCGAACCAGAAACCAGCCCCGTGCGCTGGCTGGCGAGCGCCATCGCTTCGACTACGTTGCCGACAAACGTCAGATCCAGCAGCGCTTCGCCACCGCGCGGAAGCCGCAGCACGCCGCCACCCACCGCGATTTGCTCCAGAATACGCGGCAGAATCACACGGTCATGTGGGCCAAACAGGCCACGCGGACGCAGGATGACATAGGTGGTTTGCGGGTAGCGTGACGCTAGCGCCTGAAGCCGCTCCTCGGCCAAAAACTTGGTCTGCGCATAGTGATTGGCAAAACGCGCCGCGCGGTAGCGTTCATCAATATTCAGGTGATGTTGGTAATCAAAATAAATCGCAGGCGTGGAGATATGCACAACGCGCGGGATACCCAGTTGACCGGCGGCTTCCGCCAGTCGCGCCGTTACCTCAGTATTATTCTGGTAAAAATCAGCATACTGCCCCCACGGTGATGATTTCGCAGCACAGTGCCAGACCACGTCGCAGCCCGCCATCAGCGTTCGAAACTGCTCTACCGGCGTTTCCACCAAATCAATGCGGGCGAACTGCGCACCCAGCGCTTCAAGCTGCTGACCCACGGTGCAATCGCGCCCACAGGCCAGCACCTGATGTCCGGCCTGAAGCAGCCATTCCACCGCGTTACGTCCCAATCCGCTGGTTGCGCCCGTGACGAAGACCCTCATGGAATCAATACCATCCCGCCCAGCGTCAACCCGGCGGCCGTACCGACCAGCATCGCGGGTTCACCTTCAGGCAGGCGTTGCGTCACAATGGCATGATGTAGTGCCGTCGGAATCGAGGCCGCAACCTGATTACCGTGATAGCGATAAATATCAATCAGCCTTTCCGTCGGGATCGCCAGCCGCTTACGCATATGTTCCAGCGACAGGTGACTGGCCTGATGGGGAACCACCGCCGCCATCTGCTCCAGCGAATAGCCACTGGCATCCAGCAGCCGTTGCAGATAGCCTTCAATTAAGGCAGACGCCTGCCTGAACAGCCGTTTTCCCTGCATGTGGAACAGAAAATCATGCAGTTCCATCCCCGCACGCGGGTTACGCAAGGTGCCACCTGCGCGGATTTGGCACAGTTCGCTGCCCTTCGGATAGGTTTCCAGCAGACACGCCGCAATCCCGCAACGCCCATCACCGCGTTCAACAATGGCGCACGCCGCACCATCGCCAAAAATCAGCGACGACTCTTCGTCATCCCAGTCGATCCCGCGTGAGGCCAGTTCAGTAGAGACAATGGCAATGCGCCGATAAGCGCCGGTATTCAGCAAGCCTGCCGCCACCTGAAGTGCAGAAATAAAACTGACGCAGCTGCTGTTAATATCGAAACAGGCCGTCCCTTTTGGCAGAGACGACGCCTTTAATAAATGGCTGGCGCTATAAGGCAGCGCCTGGATCGGAATGGCAGAAGCAAACAACAGCAGATCGATTGACGCCGGTGGAATCATTCCCCGCGCCAGTGCGTCATTTAACGCCACCACACCGAGTTCAGCCTGACTAGCATGATTATCGGCATGGTGACGATAGATAATGCCTGAACGGCTTTCGACATAGCCCGCAGGCTTATTGAGCCGCACATCTAATTCAGCCGACGTCACCCGCTGCGCAGGAAGCGCGCTGCCGGTAGAAATAATCTTGAGTGGAACCAATCCCTGAGTAAATGCATGACTTTGCGTCTTCAACATCAATCCTTTTCAGATTCATTATCGTTTTAGCTGTACTGAGCAGGCTATCACGTACAGTATTTATTCATTCTGCTGCTAAGAATAACGAAATCACCACGAATTGAAATCTTAAGCTGTGCGATCGCACTATTCCATCCCAATGCTTTTTCGCTATTCTCTGTTCATTCACGGTACTAAATTAGGCCAGAAGTTCTACTTATGTCATTGTTTATTAAATCGGTTATCGGCGCACTGATCGTATTGCTCATTAGCGTCCTGGCGAAAAGCCGAAATTATTATATTGCCGGGCTCGTGCCGCTATTTCCCACCTTCGCGCTGATCGCACATTACATCGTTGGCACCGAACGCGGGCTGGAAGCGCTGCGCGCCACCATCCTGTTTGGCATCTGGTCCGTGATTCCTTATCTGGTTTATCTCATTTCACTTTATTACTTTACCGCGTGGATGAAATTGCCACAGGCACTGCTCGCGGCCGTCGTGTGTTGGAGTGTCTCTGCGGCATTGTTGGTGAAAATCTGGACGTGGTATCAGGGGAATTAGCTTCTTTACTAGGATAAGATCATGACAAAGACGACCTACCCCGGCACGGTTCATCGCCCCATCCTCTCCGAGCAGGAAGCGAATCGCTTCACGCTCCCGCACTATTTCACGCTGCGCGGGCACGATGACCAGACTGAAGCTGATGTCTGGCAGCCCACACCGATTGAGGTCGATCCGGCGACGCCGTGGGTTGTCGGGCCGCAGGTGGGGGTGGATGGCGCAACATACGCTCATGTTCAACAGGCGGTGAACGCCGCGCTGCGAGCGCAGCAGGATCGGGCACGCATTGAGATTAAATTGCTGCCAGGCATCTATACCGGCACGGTCTACATCCCCGCCGATGCGCCACCACTCACGCTATTTGGGGCGGGAGAACAACCGAACGACGTCGTGATTCAACTCGCGCTGGATTCGATGTTTTCACCAGCAACCTACCGGGAAACGGTGAACTCACGCGGTGAGTATCAATCCGGCGACCCTGCGTGGTACCTGTACGATCTCTGTGCGTCAAAGCCGAACGCGACGATTGATACCATTTTTTCCGCCGTGGTCTGGTCGCAGAGCGACAATTTCCAAATGAAGAATCTCACTGTGGTGAATACGCTACTGGATTCAGTGGATAGTCGTGCGCATCAGGCCGTGGCACTACGCACCGACGGCGACAAGATACAGCTTGAACAGGTTCGCCTCATCGGTCGCCAGGATACGTTTTTCGTCAATACCAGTAACCTCCAGAATGAGTACGTCACGGATCGCTATAGCCGGGCCTACATTAAAGACAGCTACATTGAAGGCGATGTCGATTACGTTTTTGGGCGCGCGACCGCAGTATTTGAGCGTGTCCACTTTCATACCGTTTCCAGCCGTGGTGCGAAAGATATTCATGTCTTCGCGCCTGATAGCATGCCGTGGGTGCAGTACGGCTTTCTGGCAGTGGCGTGTCGTTTTACGGGCGACAAAGGCTTCAGTGGAGAAAGAAAGGCCAAACTGGGTCGCGCCTGGGATCAGGGAGCAAGGCAGACGGGATATCAGCCGGGTCAAACGGCAAACGGCCAGTTAGTGATTCGCGACAGCACGATTGACGCCAGCTATGACAGAGAACAGCCGTGGGGAGCTGCGGCAACGACCGCACGACCCTTTGCGGGTAACGCGGATTCAGCCCGCAATCTCGACGATGTGCATTTCAATCGGCTGTGGGAATACCGCAATATCGACGAGGTGTGAGGTATAGCGAAGAGGATAACAATATCAAAGTCGGGGGTTATTCGCGAAATAGCCGCATTGATGGAATTAATTAACTTGGGCATCTGGCGGCCTGTAACAATACAGGCCATAGAACGGTAAGAAGAATTTTATTATATTGCTGATAAATCTCGCTTAATTCGCATTCCCTGATGTTAGCCAGTCATCACGCTTATCCAGAGCGTTATTTCTTTTACTTTACGCCCTTAACTTGTCGTTCGATTGTATGTTTTTTCATTCCCCCATAACAATTAGACTTAGGTACAGGTGTAGGTATATACTTTTCCGTTACAAGGATGTTGATTCTTCAGACTGAGGTCATGAGATGTCGCCATTATTCTCCAGCAGCGAAATAATAAGCAGAGTAATCAAAGGTCATTTTAATGAAAATCTGGACCACTACGATGGCGTAAAATTCTCATTTATGGTTTTGAATAAGAAAAACCCCTCTGAGATGATCATTATTTCCAGTTATCCCGATGAATGGGTTAACCTCTATAAAGAAAATAAATACCAGCATATTGACCCTGTTGTTCTTGCTTCATTTAATAAAATATCGCCTTTCTCTTGGGAGAAAAGCTTGGTTATTAACACGCGACTACAGCTTGCCAAGATATTCGATCTCTCTAAGAAATATAATATTATCAACGGATATACTTTTGTACTTCACGATCATGGCGACAATCTAGCTATGCTATCGATTATCGTGGACAGCTCATATCCAGATGATGTTGATGCATTCATTGAAGAGAAAAAAGACACCTTTCAGATGCTATTAATTGATGCATATGAAAAAATCATCTCCCTTTGCAGGGAGATGATTGAAAGTAAAAAACAATTAAATAATAAGGAAATCTTTTCTCAGCGAGAAAATGAAATCCTTTACTGGGCCAGTATGGGTAAAACCTATCTGGAAGTTGCGATTATTCTCGGTATCAAAACCAGCACGGTAAAATTTCATATCGGCAACGTTGTGAAAAAACTTGGCGTCCTGAATGCCAAGCATGCCATCAGGCTCGGCGTTGAGTTACAGCTCATCAAGCCTGTGCAATAGCAGCAGGCACCCTTAGAGGCCACTGCTTCAATTCATCGCTCATAAATGTCCCTTTGCGGTTAATACGACGAGCCAACGCTTCCTGATTCTCATCATCGACGGGAAGAAAAACCAAATACACTCTTTCTTCCTTTTCTGACAAACCTTGTTCGACCACGCGAATCCCCCAGCCAGAGCGCTTTAATATCGTCAGCATAGGATGGCTCACTATCGTATATATTCCATCATAGCCTTTATCCCTTGAGTAATTAATCATCGAAAGAAACAACATCGAACTAATTGGGTAATCATTGCCTAAGATATCTTTCGCTCGAGATTTATCGACAAAAAACCGACTAGATTCCAGGTAATTACCTTCAGGAATATTTATCTCCTTGAAGTAAGGAAAAAATGTCCCGGTAATCATGTTAGGGTATTTTGTTTCAATAAATCTCAGACTACAGATAACGGTGTTATCTTTCATGCCAAAAAGATAAGTCGTGTTATTATTATCATACTGATCAAATTCCATTCCATCAGTACATTGCACGGCCCAATTCAGTCGATCTTTAAACGTCTCTTTTCTGAGGGTAAATAGCTCTTCTGATTTCGTTTCTGACAACAAGGTGTGATTTACATCGAATATCTCTAACATTTTTCCTCCATTGAAAAGTTAATACATAACCTCAAAAAACGATACATCATCCCACAGATCCTTCGCCTTCAGATTATTATCCTGGCTGATTATTTATAGATATTCTGTTCCTTTCTACGACGGTTGTACAGATGCAACCCGCATTGTCAGCAAGAGTTCACACACAAAAAGACAACGCGAGAAATCCAATATAAACATATGATAAGCAGGTAAAAAAAATCCGGAAGCGCGAGACGATTCCGGATTTTTATATTACTCAATCTGTGCGTTATTTCTCTGTTTTATCCTGCAATTGCCCGACCTGCGGCAAACCCGTGCTGGCGGAAGAAGACAGCAAGCCCGTTTCAACATAGTTAAACAGTTTTTCACGCGTATCGGTGATGTCCAGATTGCGCATAGTCAACTGGCCAATACGGTCATCCGGCGAGAACACTGAGTCGCCTTTTTCCATGGTCAAACGCTCTGGCTTATAGGTCAGATTGTCAGACACGGTATTCATGATGGAGTAATCATTGCCACGACGCAGCTCCAGTGTCACTTCGCCAGTAATGGCGCTGGCGATCCAACGCTGAGAAGCATCACGCAGCATCAGCGCCTGAGAATCGAACCAGCGTCCCTGATACAGGAAACGACCCAGTTGACGGCCATTGGCGTGGTATTGCTCAATGGTGTCTTCGTTGTGGATACCGGTAACCAGACGCTCATAGGCAATGTGCAGCAGTGCCATTCCTGGCGCTTCATAAATGCCGCGGCTTTTCGCCTCAATGATACGGTTTTCAATCTGATCGCTCATGCCCAGACCATGACGACCACCAATGCGGTTCGCTTCCAGCATCAGTTCAACGTCATCGGTAAAGGTTTTGCCGTTCAGCGCAACCGGGTGACCGCGTTCAAAACGGATGGTCACTTCTTCTGCCGGCACTTTGACGTTCTCGTCCCAGAATTTCACGCCCATGATCGGGTTAACGATTTTGACGCTAGAATTCAGGAATTCCAGATCCTTCGCTTCATGCGTCGCACCCAGAATATTGGAATCGGTGGAATAGGCTTTCTCGGCCGACATTTTATAGCCGAACCCTGCCTGCGACATAAACTCGGACATTTCCTGACGGCCACCCAGCTCATCAATGAAATCGGTATCCAGCCACGGCTTGTAAATCTTCAGTTCAGCGTTAGTCAGCAGGCCATAACGATAGAAACGCTCAATATCGTTGCCTTTATAGGTACTGCCGTCACCCCAGATGTTTACGCCGTCTTCTTTCATTGCGGCAACCAGCATCGTACCGGTAACCGCACGGCCCAGCGGCGTGGTGTTGAAATAGGTCACGCCCGCCGTCGTGTTGTGGAATGCGCCACACTGAATCGCAGCGATACCTTCAGCAACCAATTGCTTGCGGCAATCGATAAGGCGCGCATTTTCTGCGCCATATTCCATAGCACGACGTGGGATTTCCTCGTAGTCATCCTCGTCTGGCTGTCCCAGATTTGCGGTATACGCATAAGGAACCGCGCCCTTTTGACGCATCCAAAGCAGCGCAGCGCTGGTATCCAGACCACCCGAGAACGCAATACCAATACGCTGACCAACCGGAAGATGCTTGAGAATCGTTGTCATAAATGTAATCCCTGCTCGAAAGATCTCTGGATATAAGCTCAGTCGCCCACACCATTATGTTACGCCATACATTCGTGAGCATTCGAACCCTGTGTACATCCTACATCAGGCGGGCTGGTCGATGACCAACATCGACACGCTCACAAATGCATATTTATGCAAAATAAGTGAGTGATAATTTAAACATCTTTTTGGCGGGACAGGAAGAGAAGAGTCATGCTTTCGTGCAAAAAAATTTGCGGCCAATTCACGACCAAGTTAGCAAGTATAGCGCCATCTTCTCTTTAAGCTAAGCAGCAAAAACCGTTTACGCGACCCACTCGACATTAATAAAACATCGTTTCATTTTTTCGATGTTTCTTTGCTATCCTCTTGCGGTTAACACCTTCCCTTGCATATTGCTGGAGATGCTATGTCTAAGAAAGTCGCCGTTCTGCTGGCCCCTGGGTTTGAAGAGGCAGAAGCGATTATGGTGATTGATGTACTGCACCGTATGAAGATAGAAGTCACCATGCTGTCATGCTATGACAGACTGGAGCTATACAGTTATCACAACATTCGCATGTTTGCCGATGCTCTGCTGGAAAGAAACCAGGACACGCTGTTTGATGCCGTGGTTATTCCCGGTGGCCCACAGGGAACGGTGAATCTGGCCGCGAACCCGATGGTTGTTGAGTTTATCCGCCGCCATGACGAGGCAGGAAAACTCATCTGTCCACTGTGTTCCGCAGCCGCACGCGTGCTGGGTGGTAACAAACTGCTGAAAGGGCGTCGCTACGTCTGTTCCGGGGATTTATGGCAAGACGTGACCGATGGCGTTTATGTTAATGAGAAAGTGGTGGAAGACGGCAATCTGATTAGCGGTAAAGGGCTGGGCGTGTCATTCGATTTCGCCTTTACCATTGCCACCCGCCTGACGGGCGACAAAAATAACGCCAACTTCCAGGTTGAACATATCGATTACGATTACTGGCGCGTGCCAGCGTAACGTTCACCAGCCTAATAATAAGGCGCGCACCGTCGCGCCTTCCCGTGTGATGAATAGCCTCAATAACGACCTAACAACACCCACGATACGACGCTTCTGCGGTGATGTCATACGTCCGGTAAACCAGACAAAGGTCAACTTACCCAGCGACGCACATCGATTTTCTGTAGCGCCATCGAAAGCAGCAGGCTGGCCGCCAGCGTGACAGCGAAGACATAGAAGATATCGAAAACCGGATGAGCGGGTAGCATCACATCATGCGTACGCAGATAGTGAATGATCAACGCGTGGAAGCCGTAAATCGCCAGCGAATGGCGCGAAATGGTGGCAAAGCCCGGTAAAATCCACTGGCTAAAGTAGTGCTTAAACACCACCAGAAGGCTGACCGCAGCCAGAAACACCAGCGGGCCACAGTAGATGTAAAACGTCTGGGTGAACGTATCGTTCAATAATGTATGGTGCTTTGTCCCCAACGCAACCAGCGCAACACACACAACAAAGAATGGGATAGCCGCCAGTACGACTTTCTTTGGCACATCCAACATGCCTAAGGCACGCCCCAGCGCGGCATACAGCACATAGTAAAACGTATCGCCGTAAATATAGAGATTCACAGGCAGTAATTTAAAGCCTTCAAACTCCACCTTCCCCGTATTGGGGTTGGCGACAACGGCCAGCAAGATGATCAAGACGGCTATATATTTACCCGATACCGGCTTGATGGTAATAAGGGGAGAGAGCAAATAAATCACGATAATGGCGTAGAAAAACCATAAGTGATAAAAGATCGGTTTTTGTAGCGCATGGTGCAGTGCATTCAGACCGTTAATCGGCGTGAGCGTCGCAATATAAATCAGCGCGACCGTACTATAGAAAAGTAGACATAAACCGATACGCAGAAAATGCTTCTTCCCCGCGCTGCGTTCACCAAAGAATAAGTAACCCGAGATCATGAAAAACAGCGGAACGCAGACGCGCGAAGCGGAGTTCAGGATATTCGCCACATCCCAGTGTCCATCGCCCGGCGTGCCGCCTGCGGTAATATAGTAGGTTGTGCTATGAATCAGAACGACCATCATGCAGGCCAACGCCCGCAGGTTATCAATCCAGCCGATCTTATCCTTCATGTACAACCTCTTGAAAGCAAAGCGCTACTTAAAACAGCGTAGCCGTTGTTGAGCACGGGTACAATCAACGATCAACAACCTGTGATCAACAATCGGGCGAATCTGAGTCATCGGGATGGATTAATACGGAAAAACCATAGTGGTTTACGCCATGCGCACTCACCAGAAAAGGTAGGCACAGCATGGCGTTAGTGAATCAGAACAGCCCCATCGGCTTATCAGAGTAACTCACCAATAGGCACTTGGTTTGCTGATAGTGTTCCAGCATCATTTTATGGTTCTCACGCCCGATACCAGACTGCTTGTAGCCCCCAAACGCCGCATGCGCCGGATAAGCGTGATAACAGTTGGTCCAGACGCGTCCAGCCTGAATACCGCGCCCCATTCGGTAAGCGATGTTACCGTTACGGCTCCACACGCCAGCGCCCAGCCCGTATTCCGTATCGTTGGCGATCTCCAGCGCGTCATCCATCGTTTTGAACGTTGTGACCGCCAGAACCGGACCGAAAATCTCCTCCTGGAAGACACGCATACTGTTTTTACCAAACAATATCGTCGGCTCCAGATAGTAGCCTTCCGCCAGCCCGCCAGGCATTGCCTTACGCTGACCGCCCGTGAGTACCCGTGCGCCCTCTTTCTTACCGATATCAATGTAGTTAAGGATGGTATCAAGCTGACCTGCGGACACCTGCGCGCCCATCATGGTTTTGCTGTCCAGCGGGTTACCAATGCGGATAGCCTCAACACGCTTGATTGCCCGTTCCATAAAGCGATCGTAGATCGATTCCTGCACCAGCGCGCGACTCGGACAGGTACAGACCTCTCCCTGATTGAAGGCAAACAGCGTGAAACCTTCGAGCACTTTGTCAAAGAAGCTGTCTTCTTTATCCATCACATCGGCAAAGAAGATGTTCGGCGATTTGCCACCCAGCTCCAGCGTTACCGGCGTCACGTTCTGCGCCGCATAGCTCATGATCTGCTGACCCACCTCGGTCGATCCGGTGAATGCCACTTTCGCAACGCGTTTCGACGTTGCCAGATATTCACCAATTTCGCTGCCCGACCCATTAACAACATTGATGACGCCTGGCGGCAGCAGATCCTGAATCAGTTCCATCAAAATCAACACCGACATCGGCGTCAGTTTTGCGGGCTTTAGCACAATACAGTTACCGGCGGCCAGCGCCGGTGCCATCTTCCAACAGGCCATCAGCAGCGGGAAATTCCAGGGAATGATTTGCCCGACAACACCGAGAGGTTCATGAAAATGATAGGCCACGGTATCGCCGTCGATTTCGCTGATCGCCCCTTCTTGTGCACGGATACAGGCCGCGAAATAGCGAAAGTGGTCAATCGCCAGCGGCACATCCGCCCCGCTGGTTTCGCGTATCGGTTTACCATTATCCCAGGTTTCCACTTGCGCCAGCAGCTCAAGATTCTGTTCCATACGGTCAGCGATTCGGTTAAGCACCAACGCGCGATCTTGCACCGACAGACCACCCCATTCCGCTTTTGCCTTATGAGCAGCATCCAGCGCGTGGTCAATATCTCGCGTTGACGAACTGGCGACTTCACACAGCGGTTGACCCGTTACTGGCGTCAAATTAACAAAATACTGACCCGCATCAGGTGGAACCCAGGCTCCGCCGATAAAATTGTCATAGCGTTTTTTCAGATTGAGAGAGCCGTACTCGCCAGATGCGGATCGGCCTTCGAGATTATCGTGCGCCATTTCAGTCTCCTTTTCATTTCCGAGTGAGCGGCCATGCCGCGTGAAAAAAGAGGCAAACAGTAAGCAATTACATTAAGCCTATACGGGGTATGGGGTTAGCGACAGGATTCGGCCAGAGAAGAAGACAACTCTTCGAGTTGACGCACAGTTTCTTGCGAGAAAAAGTCGCATCCCTTCAGGCGCGGTGAGGTATACCCTAAATAATTCGAGTTTCAGGAAGGCGGCAAGAGAAGGAATCCCGATGAGCTTACTCAAGTAAGTGATTCGGGTGACTAAACGCAGCCAACGCACATGCAACTTGAAGTATGACGGGTATAATACTTTTAATTTCCAGGGTTACTAACATGCAGGTATTTCAGGTGGAAGGGGTTCATTTACCAGCGGATGCCGTCCTTGAGGGCGCAACGCAACATTCAGTCTATCATCCCGATTCGCTGCATCAGCCACAGTCTGACTGGCTAGCGGAAGAGGTGCCCGTTGCGTTGGTTTATAACGGTATATCGCATGTCGTCATGATGGCCTCACCGAAGGAACTGGAACAGTTCGCTCTCGGATTTTCCTTATCTGAAGGCATTATTCAATCACCGGCAGATATTTACGGCATTGATGTACAAGCCGCCTGCAACGGCATCGAAGTACAGATTGAGCTTTCGAGCCGACGCTTCTCTGGGCTAAAAGAACGCCGCCGGGCGATGGATGGCCGCACAGGCTGCGGCGTATGTGGTGTAGAGCAGCTTGCGGAAATCGGTAAACCGATCGCACCGCTGCCCTTCACACAAACATTTTCCCTTAGCAAACTTGAAAACGCGCTGGTGCGGCTGCGCGATGTCCAGAAGATCGGTCAAGTGACGGGTTGCACTCACGCCGCAAGCTGGGTCGCGCCAGACGGCACGCTGTCCGGGGGGAGTGAAGACGTCGGCCGCCATGTCGCGCTGGATAAACTGCTAGGCACCCGAGCGAAAAAGGGGTGGCAACAAGGCGCTGCGCTGGTTTCCAGCCGGGCCAGCTATGAGATGGTCCAAAAATCCGCCATGTGCGGCGTGGAAATCCTGTTTGCTGTCTCAGCAGCCACCTCGCTGGCCGTAGAGGTCGCACAGCGCTGCAACCTGACGCTGGTCGGTTTTTGTCGACCGGGACATGCGACTATTTACACGCATCCGCAGCGTCTAAGCGCGTAAAAGACGCCACCCACGTCACGGCGTTTTGCAGGCGACGGGTATAGATTAATTTGTTTTTACATAGTGCAATAACGACATAAGCGTTTGTTATCATGAAGTAAAGCAATCTGACTCATGCCACCTGTTCGAGAATAATCATTTTCAATATCATTTAATTAACTATAATGAAGGTATTGCTTACGCGGTACTAACAACACAGTGCCGTAACATTTTTTTTACCATGGAGATGCTAAACATGAGTTATTCACTGCCATCGCTGCCTTATGCTTATGACGCACTGGAACCGCATTTCGACAAAGAAACGATGGAAATTCACCATTCCAAACACCATCAGGCTTACGTCAATAATGCTAACGCCGCGCTGGAATCTCTGCCTGAACTGGCTAAATTGTCTGTTGAAGAGCTGATCGCTCAACTGGATAAAGTTCCTGCGGAAAAAAGAACTGCACTACGCAACAACGCTGGCGGCCACGCTAACCACAGCCTGTTCTGGAAAGGCCTGAAATTAGGCACGACGCTGACTGGCGATCTGAAAGCAGCCATCGAACGTGATTTCGGCAGCGTTGATGCATTTAAAGAGAAATTTGAGCAAGCAGCAGCAACCCGCTTCGGTTCTGGCTGGGCGTGGCTGGTACTGAAAGACGACGGCAAACTGGCCGTAGTTTCTACTGCAAACCAAGACAGCCCGCTGATGGGTGAAGCTGTTTCTGGTGCTTCTGGCTACCCAATCGTCGGTCTGGATGTCTGGGAGCATGCTTACTACCTGAAATTCCAGAACCGTCGCCCGGATTACGCTAAAGCATTCTGGAACGTAGTGAACTGGGACGAAGCTGCCGCTCGTTTCGCTAGCGCGAAAAAATAAAACCGTTGAGTGCCTGATACCATCAGGCCGCTTCTGCGTTTGAATATAAACTGGAATAACAGCCTGTTATTCCAGTTTTTTTATTATCCACCCTACCGCCTAACCTCATATCCGCTGACTATCCTCGCTCACTGGCGCATAAAGTTTCAGCGTAAAGTGCCGATATCTACTGCGGGTTTTTATCATGTTGTTTTGCAAAGACAGGCTTGGTAAGCGGTAATCCGGGATGCTAACACCGCTAAGCAAGTGTGCATCAGGATAGTGAATTCGACTCAATAAGATAGAGTGGTGGGATGGGATGGCGATGAATTTTGATAATTTAAAAGTCGGTAAAAAATTAGGATTAGGCTTTTTCCTGATTCTGCTGATGACCATGGTGATTGCCGGTGCGGGCATTATGCATATAAGTTCGCTGAAAGAGAGTATTGATAAAGTTAATTTAAGCAACAATATTAATGATGAAATTAACCAGGCCAAATATTACCGTGCATTATACGGCACCACTTATAATCCTGATGATATAAAAAAGAACATTGAGCACATTGCCAATATCAGTAAACTTGCTGAAAAAGCAAAAGAATTTAACTGGCCAGAAAGCGACGCCAAGAAGATAGCCGATATCCCTACATTAATTACCAGCTACCAGGAAAAGCAAAAAGGTTATATTAATGCAGTGAATACTAAAGACGCTGTCAGAAAAAGCTGGAATATATCAACAACAGAAAAACCGCTAGAGCAGCTCAACGATCAATTAAAGACAGACAATAACAGCACTACCCTTCAATTATTACTTTCGGACCTGAACCAAAAACTGATTGCCGTTCGCTATCATGTTCGCGGTTTATTACTTTCTACCAACAAAGAATCCGAAGAAAAACTGACGGATGCCATCAACGCGGCGCAAACGTCATTGACCTTTCTATATCAGAGCCTGTCTGCTGAACAGCGTGAAACGCTGGCGCCGGTCCTGACGATCATGAACAATTATGAAGAACAAGTATTGGCCTATATGCCAGCCTATCATGAGGAAATGGCACAGGCGGGGCAAATGCAGGTTGTCGCTGGACAGCTGAACGACGTCGTTAAATCTTTGCTTAGCGATCAGCTGGCCGCCTCACAGGCAGACATTCACAGTGCTACGCTGCAAATGAGCATTGCAGCATTGATTACGCTGCTACTTGGTCTGCTGATTTCCTGGTTCATTTCACGTCAGATCACCACACCGCTTGGCAACACCCTGAACATGGCTGAGAAAATCGCAACAGGCGATCTCACCATGTCCATCAACACAACGCGCAAGGATGAGCTGGGCCAGTTGATGAGTGCGATGTCGAAAATGAATGACAATCTGCACAATATGATCGATGACATTCGCGTCGGTGTCAGCCAGATTTCTAACGCGTCCAGCGAGATCGTCGCAGGCAACACAGACCTGTCGTCACGTACCGAGCAGCAGGCCGCCGCCGTTGAACAGACTGCCGCCAGCATGGAGCAGCTTACCGCAACAGTTAAGCAAAACGCGGATAATGCGCACCACGCTAACAAGCTGGCAATCAGCGCATCTCAAACCGCAAAACAAGGCGGCGAGCAGGTGAATAACGTGGTGCAAACCATGACAGCGATTGAGAACAGTTCTAAACGTATCGCGGAAATCACGTCCGTCATCAACAGCATCGCCTTCCAGACCAACATTCTGGCATTGAACGCCGCGGTGGAAGCCGCCCGCGCCGGTGAACAGGGTCGCGGTTTTGCCGTTGTCGCCAGCGAGGTTCGTAGTCTTGCCCAGCGCAGCTCTCAGGCCGCGAAAGAAATCGAAGGCCTGATCTCTGAATCAGTGACTCAGGTATCACACGGTGCGACGCTGGTTGGCAACGCTGGTAAAACGATGAATGATATCGTCACCTCTATTACGCAGGTGCATGACATCATGGGGGAAATTGCCACCGCGTCAGATGAGCAAAGCCGGGGAATTAGCCAGGTTAGTCAGGCGATTGTTGAGATGGACAGCACCACGCAGCAGAACGCCGCACTGGTGGAAGAATCCTCTGCCGCTGCTGACTCGCTGGAAGAGCAGGCGAGACTGCTGAAGCAGGCGGTGTCCGTCTTCCGCCTGGCAAACGCACAGCATGATGATACCCCAGCGGGTATCGCGTTTGCCGACCAAACGCATCGTCT
Source organism: Pectobacterium actinidiae (assembly GCF_000803315.1). Taxonomy (NCBI): domain Bacteria; kingdom Pseudomonadati; phylum Pseudomonadota; class Gammaproteobacteria; order Enterobacterales; family Pectobacteriaceae; genus Pectobacterium; species Pectobacterium actinidiae. Next base: position 689,447 of record NZ_JRMH01000002.1, on the reverse strand, counting down.
GCACGCACCACGCTAATATCAACACCGCAACGTACGCAAAACGAAAAAGCCCCTGTTAAACAGGGGCTTTATCAACGAATCTATCACCAACATCAGTTGCGCAGAGAAGAAACCTCAGAATGGTTTCGGCGCGAAGCCTGTCATCTCTTTTAAACCCATCTCGCGCCCCAGTGCCGTCATCGGGTGCACCACCACCAAACCGCGAACGCTTTTCTTCAGCGTCCCCATATCAGCCTGCTCTTTTTTAGTAATCGCACGGTTGAAAGGCAGGTTCGCCAGTTTCTGCGCTTCTTTGCTGAGTTTCTGTTCTCTCACGTTACGCAGGCGCTCGATTTCAGCCGTTAGCTTCGCGCAGGCCTCCATATTGAGGGCAATTGCTTCAGCATCACCTTGTTCCAGCAGCGTGGTCTGCTTACGCGTCAGCTTATCCAATTGGTCGCTAAGGCGTTTGATCTCTGCTTTTTCCTGCTCTTTCATAAAAGATAACCTATATAACGGGAGAATAATGCGGGGCACAGCATACACTATACGCTAAATAATTCGAGTTGTTGAAAGACCCGCCACACCCATGCCGCTTGAAGGATGACGAGTATAAACGCCAGACATGACGCCGTGGCGTAATAAAGCGGAATGGGATTAAAACGCCTTTTTCAGACTGATTTGCGCAATCAATGCGGTCAGGGATAGCACCAGCGTGGAGCGCACCATCTGTTGATAGCGCTGCTGCTGCATACTCACCAGAAGCGGATCGACGGCATCTGTCCCCGGCGGTAAGGCGGGTTGTGTAGGCAACGCCGCCACGCAGTGCAGCTCACCGACAGGCCCCAGAATTTCATCATCGGTAAAACGGTAATGCCGATCGTCCTGTGCCAGTTCTTCGCCCAGCGCCATTAACAGTTCCGCATCTTCGTACTCTTTACGGCTGATCATTCCCAGGCCATAAATCAGTTTCAGGCGCACGGAAAGGTCGCCCAGCGGGCCCGTTCCCGTCATCAGAGGTTCAACAGCATATTTCACTGCATAGTCGTCTTTACGGAAAACCTGCAACATCAGGATACTGACCGCTTCCGCCAGCAGCTCAACGGCGCAGAGCATAAAGTCGCGCACGGTCTTCCCTGAGTTCAGTGCTTCCAGAACCCGGTTTTCAAACGCCTGTGTTTCTTCCATCGTCACTTCTCGACCCTTTAACCCCGCCCGCAGCCTACCCCATCTCGGCAGCATGCTTACCGGCAGGTGTGGCGACATCCTATCCCCGACGTCGCCCGTATACCTTACACCGTGTCGAAAAGACCACACCTGCCTGATGACGAGACGCGCCGATTACTGCATGGCGTTATACACATTCACTGCTTGCGCGACAACCTCGCTGTCAGCATCCAGGCCAGAAATCTGCACCAGCGCCGCCTGCGGTCCCTGAGTACGGATTAACTCAGCCAGTTCCAGCGCCTGCGGATCTTGTTCACTGCGATAATGCATCGCGGCAGCAATGCCAGTCATCAGGTTGTCATGCGGCAAATGGTATTCCAGCGTGCCAAGCAGCGGCTTGATCAAACGGTCGCCTGCACTCAGCTTGCGCAGCGGCTGACGGCCAACGCGCTCTACATCATCGTGCAGATGGGGGTTTTCAAAGCGGCTGAGGATCTTGTTGATATAGGCAGCGTGCTTATCCGCATCAAAACCGTAGCGCTTGATGAGTACCGCACCGCTCTCTTCCATTGCGCCTTTGACCACGGCTCTGACTTTCGGATCGAGAATCGCATCGCGGATCGTTTGATGACGCGCCTGCTGGCCGAGGTAGGCCGTAATCGCATGGCCGGTGTTCAGCGTGAAGAGCTTACGCTCAACAAATGCCATCAGATTATCGGTCAGTTCCATACCAGGAATCGCTGGCGGCTCACCGCAGAACTGGGTTTTATCGACAATCCATTCGCTGAAGGTTTCTACCGTCACCGCCAGTACATCGTCGCTACCAGCTTCGGAAGGCGGCACGATGCGATCCACCGCGGAATCCACGAACCCCACATGCTCAACAACCCATTCCTGATGGCCTTCCGGCAGCAGTTTCAACACATGCTGTTTTAACTGGCTGGTGCCACGCACCATATTTTCACAGGCGATAATGTTCAACGGCCGGGTATTGCCGTCGTGATGACGCTTAACCAGCCCCTGAGCGATAGTTCCGGCGATTTTTTCCAGAATCTGCGGCCCCACAGCGGTCGTCACCAGATCGGCTACGGCGATCAGCGCGACGGCCTCCTGGCTGCCGCTATGAACGGCACTCACGTTGCTGACGGTATCAATGCGCGTGTTATCACCGACAATCCGCACCGTGTAGCTTTTACGGCTGTTCAGGGCATCCAACAGCGGCTGATTGACGTCAGCGAATGTCAGTTCGACGTTGGCATCGGCCAACAATTTCCCAATAAACCCACGGCCAATATTACCTGCGCCAAAATGTAATGCTTTCATGAGACATAACCTTAAAAAAACATAAAAAGAGGCCGCCCGAAGGCGGCACTAGCCACATCAATTAGGCACTCTTTTTACCGGAGAGTAAGTCGAGTACTTCCTGAACATCCAGGGTGTGCGCCAGACGTTCAATGACGGCATCATCATCCAGTGCGTTGGTCAGACTGGTGATGACCTGAATATGTTCGTTGTTGCGGGCAGCAATACCGATAACCAAACGCGCAACCTCATCTTCTTCATCGCCAAAGCGAACGCCTTCAGGATATTGGCAGAAGACAACGCCCGTTTTCAGCACGCGGTCTTTCGCTTCAATCGTACCATGCGGCACGGCAATCGATTCGCCCAGATAGGTGGACGTCAGTTTTTCACGTTCCAGCATCGCTTCAACATACGCAGGCTCAACATAGCCGCCTTTCACCAGCTGTTCACCCGCGAAACGGATTGCCTGCTCTTTGTCTGTTGCATGCTGATTCAGGAACACATTGCCTGCACCTAGTTGGAACAGATTAGTCTGTGCATCGGCAACAGCAGGTGCTGGCGTCGCAACGGCCTCAGACTTCACCGCACCCTGCGCGGCCACAAGACGGGCTGCCAGATCGCTATACAGACCGCTATCAAGGAAGTTGGTCAATGAGATGTGCTGTGCCTGCGGCGCATGACGCATCGCACGCTCGGTCAGATCGCGGTGCGTAATCACCAGATCGACATCGTCCGGCAGGCTATTGATCGCGCTGTTGGTCACCGAAATATTGGCCAGCCCGGCATCCTGAACTTTCTTACGCAGCACACCAGCACCCATCGCGCTGGAACCCATACCGGCGTCACACGCGACGATGATTTTACGCACAGTGCTCATATCACCGCTGACACCGACGTTAGTCGCCGCCGTGCCTTTAGAAGACGCTTTCATTTCCTGCATGCGGCGCGTTGCGTCGCTCAGATCTTCTTCTTTTTGCTTCGTGCTTTTCAGCAGAATCGCCGACACGATGAAGGACACCGCAAAAGCCGCAGCAATAGCCGCAAGGTTAGCGAAGTAAGCGCCTTTTGGCGTCATCGCCAATACCGCCAAAATGGAGCCAGGAGACGCAGGAGAAACCAAACCGCCACCCAGCACGCTCAGCGTAAACACGCCGGTCATCCCGCCCAGAATCACCGCGATAATCAGACGCGGATTCATCAGCACGTAAGGGAAGTAGATTTCGTGAATCCCGCCCAGGAAGTGGATAATCGCCGCACCCGGTGCTGATTCTTTCGCGTTGCCACGACCAAAGAACATGTAAGCCATCAGCACGCCCATACCCGGGCCTGGGTTCGCTTCGATCAGGAAGAAAATAGATTTGCCGGTTTCCGTCGCTTGCTGAATGCCCAGCGGTGAGAAGATACCGTGGTTGATGGCGTTGTTCAGGAACAGAATTTTCGCCGGTTCAACGAAGATAGAGGTAAACGGCAGCAGGTTGTTCTGTACCATCAGGTTAACGCCGGAAGCCAGCACCTGAGAGAAGACTTCAACCAGCGGACCAATTGCCAAAAACGACAGGATTGCCAACAACATACCGATGATACCGGCAGAGAAGTTGTTGACCAGCATTTCAAAGCCGCTCTTGATTTTACCGTCGACCATACGGTCAAAACGTTTGATCGTCCAGCCGCCCAACGGGCCCACAATCATGGCACCGAGGAACATCGGGATATCGGTCCCGACGATCACACCCATCGTTGTAATGGCACCCACGACACCACCACGCTCACCGAATACCAGACGTCCACCGGTATAACCAATCAGCAATGGCAGCAAATACGTAATCATCGGACCGACGAGCTTCGCCAACGTTTCATTGGGGAACCAGCCGGTGGGGATAAACAGCGCGGTAATAATACCCCAGGCGATAAAGGCGCCAATGTTGGGCATCACCATATTGCTGAGGAAGCGACCAAAGTTTTGCACTTTGATCTTAATATCTGGTGAAAGCATAAAAACACACCCCTATTGAAACGCGCTGACAATAAGAGCGCGTGGTCATTATCGTGAGACGGAGTGGCAATAAAACACCGATTACCACAAGAATACTTCCGTCATTATTACTGTATGCAGCGCGGACTCTAACACGCTGTTTTCATACCGCAACTCCACGGCGGTAATGTGACAAAAATCACACAACCACCCTACATCAACGATACAAATAGGTGATTTACTTCACAAAAAACCATTAAAAATGAAAAACTAAACAGATTTTTAGACAAACACAGCGCCCTATATGTGATTTGAATCACACTTTCAAACCCCGCCTTTGTTTTATTTATGTGATGTTAATCACAATTTATTTTCACCCTCTCACCAACCGCGTTCATCTTATCCAGAATACCTCTCCGCCATATCGCATCGTTAACGCGTTGGGACATGGACTCTGCTAGGGATAATTCACGCCATTTATCCCTCTGAGCGCATTCATGACATTCTGCTGCTGCACGGGTAACGCCGCCACCATACTGTTATATTGCGCCACCTGCTGCGGCGTACGGAATTGCACAGACGCGCCATTAAACACGGCCTGATCGCCCTGAGCCTGAAGGAAGTCACCGATCTGAATCAGGTTCTGTGCAAATGCAATCGCATTCGGAATCGCGGGTAACAGCGCGTTGGTGGGCTGTAGTACCGTGCGTGCATACAACCGCTCATAGGGTATTTGCACCTCTTCAGGCTGTTTTAACGTTCGGTGGGCATTGTCTGCCTGCACTTTTGCTGCCTGCACATGCTGGCTCAAAAGGTTCATCGTCCCAATGGATTGCCGCAGATCATCACGCTGTGTCAGATAGTCTTTAGGGACGCGAATACGGGAAATTTGCCCCAGCATCGGCGTTAAACTGCCGGACACCGCCTGATTAAACTGCTGAGAAAAGGTGGTTAAGATCGCATAATCGTTGGCAAAATTGCCAAAGTTCTTCTTTTGCTCTTCCGTCAATGTCGGCAGCCTTCCATCCTGCTGCGACTGTACGCTTTGCAGGAACGCAACGAATGCCTTCCGTTGATCGGCTTCGCTATCACCACAGGCAGCCAACTGCAATGCCGCTAAAATAACCAGAACTGGCAGTAGCCAGCGTGAACGGTACGTCATCAACCTTTTCATTCCCTACTCCTGTTATGCTTACTGCCCCGCCAACCGTTGCTTTACTCAGACAAAACACGCTGACGACGGATTTTCCATGACAAGATTTTCTACGACATAAGCATAGTCGAATCAGGCTGGCTGTGTAGAAATAGGCCAGGTTTGACAACGAATACCGATTGTTCAAGCATCGAGATACACGAGGCGACCACAGGGGTGAGGCGTTCTGTAATGCAGAAAAAAATAGCCCCCGAACAGGAAAACCTATTCGGGGGCTGAGATGATAGTGGTGCTATCGTCGTTATTGCAGGACGGAAATATCCGCAACCTGCAAGAACAGTTCGCGCAGTTGGCTCAGCAGCGTCAGGCGGTTCACACGAACCTGCTCATCTTCCGCCATGACCATCACCTGATCGAAGAATGCATCGACAGGCTCACGTAATGAGGCCAGTTCAACCAGCGCTTCCTGATAGCGACCTTCAGCGAACAGCGGCGTCAGCTTGTCACGCAGCACGACAAGGTGCGTTGCCAGCGTAATTTCCGCCGCATCTTTCAATACGGCAGCGTTAACGCTCTCATTCAGCGTATCGGTAGACTTCGCCAGAATGTTGGAAACACGCTTGTTAGCCGCTGCCAGCGCCGCTGCGGCATCCAGTGAACGGAAGTGGCTGACGGCTTTCACGCGGGCATCGAAATCAGCCGGACGGGTAGGACGACGCGCCAATACCGCCTGAATGGTATCCACGCTGTGGCCTTCTTCCTGATACCAGGCGCGGAAGCGGCCGAGCATGAACTCAATCACGTCATCCACAACCTTGGCGTTAGACAGCTTATCGCCATACAAACGCACGGCTTCTTCGGTCAGCGTCTGCAAATCGAGCGGCAGACGCTTTTGGACGATGATGCGCAGTACACCGAGGGCGGCACGACGCAGCGCAAACGGGTCTTTGTCGCCTTTCGGGTGTTGCCCGATGCCAAAAATCCCTGCCAGCGAATCCATCTTGTCGGCAATTGCCAGCGCGCACGCCACCGCAGAAGACGGTAATTCGTCACCGGCAAAGCGAGGCTGATACTGCTCATTCAACGCAACAGCAACATCTTCCGCTTCGCCATCATGACGCGCATAGTGCATCCCCATCACGCCCTGCGTGTCGGTGAATTCGAACACCATGTTGGTCATCAGATCACACTTCGACAGCAGACCGGCACGCTTTGCGTGATCCACATCGGCACCAATCTGACCAGCAACCCAGCCAGCCAACGCCTGAATACGGTCAGTTTTGTCGCGCAATGAACCTAACTGCTGCTGGAACAAGACGGTTTCCAGACGCGGCAAGTGATCTTCCAAACGCTTCTTACGGTCGGTATTGAAGAAGAACTCGGCATCAGCCAGACGCGGACGCACCACTTTTTCGTTACCGGAAATAATCTGCTGTGGATCTTTGGATTCGATATTGGCAACAAAGATGAAGTTAGGCAGCAGATTGCCGCTGTTGTCGTAAACCGGGAAATACTTCTGGTCACCTTTCATGGTGTAAACCAGTGCTTCGGACGGCACAGCGAGGAATTTTTCTTCAAATTTCGCAGTCAGCACCACTGGCCATTCCACCAGCGAGGTGACTTCTTCCAGCAGGCTGTCGCTCAGATCGGCATTACCACCAATCTTGCGTGCGGCTTCTTCTGCATCGGCTTTGATTTTCGCTTTACGCGCATCGTAGTCGGCGACGACTTTACCGCGCTCCAGCAGAATCTGCGGATACTGTTCGGCGTTATCGATCGTAAATTCAGCTTCCCCCATAAAGCGGTGACCGCGAATAGTACGAGCGGAATCGATACCCAATACCTTACCGGGAATCAGTTCTTCACCCAGCAGCATCGTTACGGTGTGCACCGGACGCACAAACTGCGTTTCTTTGTCGCTCCAGCGCATCAATTTTGGAATCGGCAGCTTCGATAATGCGGTGTTTACCATGCCAGCCAGCAGCGCCTGCGCCTGTTCGCCTTTCGCGTGGGCGCGGTACAGCAGCCACTCGCCTTTATCGGTCGTCAAACGTTCAGCTTGCTCAACGGTGATGCCACAGCCACGCGCCCAGCCTTCTGCTGCTTTGGTCGGTTTACCTTCTGCATCAAACGCTTGTGAAATCGCCGGACCCCGTTTTTCTACTTCACGATCGGGCTGAGATGCGCTTAAGCGTGCCACTTTCAGCGCCAGACGGCGCGGCGCGGCAAACCAGCTTACGTCACCGTGTGCCAGGTTGGCGGCATCCAGCTCCGCCGTGAAATTCGCGGCAAAGGATTCTGCCAGATTACGGAGAGCCTTCGGCGGCAGCTCTTCCGTGCCAATTTCCACCAGAAAAGTCTTGTCAGTCATCGCTGCCTCTTAGCTCTCTTTCTTATTACACATCGGGAAACCCAGCGCCTCACGCGAGGCATAGTAAGCTTCCGCAACCGCTTTGGTCAGGGTACGAATACGCAGAATGTAGCGCTGGCGTTCGGTAACCGAGATCGCTTTACGCGCATCCAGTAGGTTAAAGCTGTGCGCCGCTTTCAGAATGCGTTCGTAAGCCGGTAAAGGCAGCGGTTTTTCCAGCGCGAGCAGATGCTGCGCTTCTTTCTCATATTGCTCAAAGCAGCTGAACAGGAAATCGACATCAGCGTGTTCAAAGTTGTAGGTCGATTGCTCGACTTCGTTTTGATGGAACACGTCGCCGTAGGTGGTTTTCCCTAACGGACCATCGCTCCAGACCAGATCGTAAACGCTATCGACGCCCTGAATGTACATCGCCAGACGTTCCAGACCGTAGGTGATCTCACCGGTCACGGGTTTGCATTCCAAACCGCCAACCTGCTGGAAGTAGGTAAACTGCGTGACTTCCATACCGTTCAGCCAGACTTCCCAGCCCAGGCCCCATGCGCCCAGCGTTGGGTTTTCCCAGTTGTCTTCCACGAAGCGAATATCGTGAATGGTCGGATCCATGCCCAGCTCTTTCAGAGAACCGAGATACAGCTCCTGAATATTGTCCGGTGATGGCTTAATGACGACCTGAAACTGGTAATAGTGCTGTAAGCGGTTCGGGTTTTCGCCGTAGCGCCCATCGGTCGGACGACGAGAAGGCTGCACATAAGCAGCGGCCATCGGTTCTGGCCCCAGTGCCCGCAGGCAGGTCATTGGATGTGAAGTGCCTGCGCCGACTTCCATGTCCAATGGTTGAACAATGGTGCAGCCCTGGCGAGCCCAGTAATCCTGTAACGTCAGGATCAGGCCCTGAAAGGTCTTGGTATCAAACTTTTGCATGTTGGATTCGCGCGCGATACAAGTGGATTTATAAGGAATGCGCCAGTATACCCTCTGACCGCAAGATATACAGCCAGAATGCGGCAACAAGTGCAAATCCCCCGTCATCATCTTTCAAATTTCAGGATCAGCCTGAAAAAACGGTCTGCAACATTTTCAGGCTCAGCAGCAGCAGTAGCGCGGCAAAGGCCTTTTTCAGCGTCGCGACAGGCAGACGGTGCGCCAGACGGGCACCAACGGGCGCGGTGAAGAAGCTGACGGCAGAAATCAAGAGAACAGCGGGCAGCGATACATAGCCGACGCTGTAGTCAGGCAACCCAGTCGCCGACCAGCCGTTAATCATGTAGCCCAGCGCGCCGGAAAGGGCAATGGGTAACCCAACCGCCGCCGATGTGCCAATCGCCTGCTGAATACGGACGTTGCACCACGTCAGAAACGGCACGGTGAGCGACCCGCCGCCGATAGCCACCAGCGCCGAAATACTGCCAATCACCAATCCCGCCAGCGAAACGCCTGCCGTACCGGGCAACTGGCGCTGCGGTTTTGGTTTGATATTCAGCACCATTTGCAGCGAAACGTAGGCCATAAAGCAGGAAAAAAAGATCGCCAGCGCCCGCGTCGGCAACAACGTTGCCAGCCAGGTGGCAGCGAATGTTCCGATCAGGATGGCAGGCGTAATCCGCACCACCACAGGCCACAGCACTGCCTGATGCTGATGATGCGTCCGCAGGCTGGAAATGGCCGTGACGACGATCGCCGCCATTGACGTTCCCAATGCCAGATGTACCAAATGCGTATTATCTACACCTTGCGCGGCAAACAGCGCTGTCAGCACTGGCACCATAATGCCGCCGCCGCCAATGCCCAATAATCCCGCCATAAAACCTACCACCGCGCCTAATGCCAGATAGGCTGCTATCCACTCTACTGCCATTCCCTGTACCCCTGTCTCTGTCTATACCCGTCATACTTCAACCTGCTTGTGCGTTGGCTGCCCTTACTCACCCCAGTCACTTACCTGAGTAAGCTCCTGGGGACTCGCGCGGTTGCCGCCTTCACGCAACTCGAATTATTTAGGGTATTGCTTTTCTTATGATCGATTAAACAGCCTTGAGCTGTTGGCAAAGCATTATTCACGATTCCGCGACGACTTTCCGCCCCATCCGTAAACGACTTTTCATATCTGCGAGCACGCCCGCAAAACACTGGTTGCATATACAGCACCGTAAATGCCATGATCGAAGCCTACTTGTAACAGACTGCCTTACAATGAACAGCTCACCCTCATCAGGAGAAAGGTATGCAACGCTGCGGCTGGGTTACACAAGACACCTTATATCAGGATTACCACGATAACGAGTGGGGGAAGCCCTGCACCGACAGCCAGAAGCTGTTTGAGTTACTGTGTCTGGAGGGCCAGCAGGCCGGTCTTTCCTGGATCACCGTCCTGAAAAAACGCGAAGGCTATCGTCGTTGCTTCCACCAGTTCGATCCTGAGAAAGTGGCACAGATGACACAGGATGACGTGGACCGGTTGGTGCAGGACAGCGGCATTATCCGCCATCGCGGAAAAATCGAGGCGATTATCACCAATGCAAAAGTGTGGGTGGCGATGGAAAGTCAGGGTGAGAGCTTCTCGCACTTCATTTGGTCTTTTGTCGAACACCAACCGCGTCTCAATCACCCGGCTTCGCTCGCAGAGGTTCCCGCCAAAACGGACGTTTCAGATGCCATGTCAAAAGCCCTGAAGAAACGTGGCTTCAAATTTATCGGTTCAACCATCTGTTATGCCTTCATGCAGACGGGTGGATTGGTCAACGACCATGTCACCGACTGCTTTTGTCATCAGGAAAGCAGTTCATGATCCGTCCTTACCGCGGCCGTGATCTTGAGCCATTGATGCAGCTCTGGCTAAAAAGCACCATTCTGGCACACCCGTTTATTCGTGAAGATTACTGGCGAGAAAGCGCCAGCGCGGTACGTGAGATCTATATTCCCCAGTCGCAAACCTGGGTTTATGAAGAGCAAGGAAGCCTCATCGGCTTTATCTGCGTGCTGAAAGAACGGTTCATTGGCGCGCTGTTTGTGGAACAAGCCTATTATGGAAAGCAGATTGGTACAGCGCTGATCCAGCATGTTCAGGCACAGTACCCCTTACTCAGTCTGGAGGTGTATCAGCAGAATACGCGCGCCTGCCGGTTCTACCATAAGCAAAGGTTTGTCGTCGTTGAGGAAAACGTCAATCAGGATACACAGGCCACGGCGCTGATCATGCAGTGGACGAAATAGGGGGGCTCCCTCGGGTTTAATAGATCACCTCTGAGTCATCGACTCAACGGGATATCAGTACATCGTGCAAATCCCCCATTAATCGCGGTTAACCTTGGGCAGATGCGGGGGCGGTATCACTTGCAGTCTCTCGCCAGCTACGCGATTATTCCATGAGCTATTTCTACGTTAACTTCCTTAATCTGCTGGAGTTTGTGATGAAACCTAGCGTTATCCTGTATAAAAAAGTGTCTGACGATCTACGTGCGCGTTTAGACCAACACTTCACCGTCACTGAACTTGACGCCTTTCCCTCACTCGATCACCCAGCCTTGGCAACGGCCGAAGGCATCATTGGTTCCGGCGGCAAGGTCGATAAAGACTTCCTGCAACACGCACCGCGTTTACGCGCGGCTTCCACCATTTCAGTGGGTTACGACAACTTTAACGTCGACGCGCTGAATGAAAAAGGGGTGATTCTCATGCACACCCCAACCGTGCTGACAGAAACCGTGGCGGATACGGTTCTTGCACTGATGCTCGCCAGCGCACGCCGGGTCGTGGAAGTGGCTGAGCGGGTTAAAGCGGGTGAATGGAAAGGGGGGGTCGGCAGCGACTGGTTTGGCACTGACGTTCACCATAAAACTATCGGTATTCTGGGGATGGGTCGTATCGGTCTGGCCGTCGCACAACGCGCCCACTTTGGTTTCAGCATGCCGGTTCTGTACAACGCACGCCGCCATCACGCCGAAGCGGAGCAGCGTTTCAATGCCCGTCACTGCGATCTCGATACGCTATTAGCCGAGTCTGATTTCCTCTGTATCACGCTGCCGCTGACGGCAGAAACTCACCATCTGATTGGCCGCGAACAGCTGGCAAAAATGAAACCCAGCGCCATTTTGATTAATATCGGTCGCGGTGCCGTCGTAGATGAAGAGGCACTGACGGAAGCCTTGGTGAAAGGAACGATTCAGGCCGCAGGTCTGGATGTTTTCGTCAAAGAACCGTTGCCTGTCGATTCTCCCCTGCTGGATTTACCCAACGTCGTCGCGCTACCACACATCGGTTCCGCAACGCACGAAACGCGCTACGACATGGCCGCCTGTGCCGTTGATAACCTGATTGCCGCCCTGAGCGGTCAGGTAAAAGAAAACTGCGTGAATCCGCAGGTTTTGAAATAGAGCCAGGTCATCATCGCTAAGCGTTTGTTTTCAAAATGCCCTTCACGCTCCAGTCACGATGTTTGCTGCGTTTCTGGAGACGTGCGGGTCGGATTATGTAGAGAACCGATTTTTAAATCTTACACACGCCCTGATAATGGATTGCCTGACCAATACGCGAGATCAGTGTATGACCGAGGTTATTATCCCAATTGAAGCTATTTTGCAGAACGACCACGGCAATACGATTCTGGCGATCTAACCCGATATAACTTGAATAACCGCCAATATATCCCACCTGATAGGTAATATGTTGTGTGCCAACCTCATCAGTAATCCAGGCAATATTGGCAGCCTGTTTGGTGCGGTTGTAATACGTTTTCATTGAATCGTTTATGGCTTCGTCCAGCGCGTAATAGCCCGTCGGATAAATATGTGCACGAGCAAATTTCAATAGATCATTGGCACTGGTATACAAACTGGCGGCACCTACCATATTGGAAGAAAAGTGCCAGTCAGGTATCGGCTTACCACGCAGAATAAATTTAGGCTGATCGCCAGCGTGACCAATCGCTCGGTAGGGAAAGCGCGTTAATTTTTGTGGGGTAAAACTGGTGTTTTCCAGTCTTAAAGGTTCGATAATAGTTTCATTAACCAAACGATCAATGGATTCGCCCGTTTTCAGTTGTAGAACATACCCCAGAATGGCATAGCCAAGATTTGAATACGTCGGCGTTGGATTCGTCGGTACCGTAAAGTCAGCCAAATAATCCAATACCCGATCGTCATCCAATAGCGTATAGAAGTTATTCCCGGTAAATAGATACTCGGCAAAAAGCCCCAGCATCTGCATATTCATCATCTGCCGAGGTAAGCCCGACGTGTGGGTAACCAACTGTAGTAACGTGATCTTTTTTGCACTGTCGCTTAAGAGAATATGAGCAGGCAGGAGTTCTTCAAGCGTATTTTCCCAGCGCAATATGCCCCGCTTTACCAGAATGCCGGTGGTTTCCGCCATAAACCCTTTACTCACCGACCCAACGGCAAACAGGGTATCTCCCGTAATGGGATAACGGTGATCGCGATCCGTAAAACCATATCCCCAACTGCGCATCGTTCCATCAGCCGTTAGCACCCCGACAACCAAGCCCGGTATCGCTTTTTGTTTAAGGAAAGGAACGGCCAGACTATCGACCTCAGCGGTTAAATCTTGATTGCAGGCAAGCCGCACAACATCGGCATCCGATTCATCAATAGACATATTTGATAATGCGCCACACCCTGAAAGCGTCAATAATGCTGCCGTGCCTAGCGGAAAGCGAAAGCGTAAACGCATAATAAAAATATCTTAAATTGACTATACGGGCGTTGAATTTTTTCGATCTTAAAAGGTTCACTTAAAAAGCACTATCAATATATTTCACCCCACTTAACGATGTCCCAATTCATTAACGTTATTCCCTTTCTTTCTACCTAAAACTGGATAACCAATACCGGTATTGTTCTTTGCTGTTTCCTACCTCCTATGGAAGTATCGGCTGTAACGAGCGGTTAACGTCTTCTGCTGTATTCCCCGTATCAGGACGTAATCGACACGCATATTCACCTGATAAAAAACAAATTTAATAAAAACCATCACATGTAGGAAAACCATCGTGGCGACTTTTTTGCATCCTCATCAGAAACTCACTATTTTTGCCTCATTGTTCCTTCTGGGTGGTGCGCTAGGCGCACAGGCAGCGGACGACGCGCCGAAAATCGGCGGTACGCTGGTTTATCTGGAACAGCAGGCGCACACCAATCTCTATACCCCCGCAGGCGGGTTTTATCCGAACGGCGGCATTCTCAACCAGATCACCGATAAACTGACATACCAGAACCCGGAAACACTGGAAATCGAACCGTGGGTTGCAGAATCCTGGACCGTCAATGCGGATAACACGGAATACACATTCAAGATTCGTCCCGGCATTACCTTCTCTGACGGCACCCCGCTGGATGCCAACGCGGTAGCGAAAAATTTTGATACCTACGGATTAGGAAATACGGCGCTCAACCAGCCGATTTCAGAAGTCATCAATAACTACCTGCGCAGTGAAGTTATCGACCCGCTCACGGTGAAGTTTTACTTTAAGAAGCCGTCTCCGGGCTTCCTGCAAGGCACGTCGGCCATCGGTTCTGGTCTGGTATCCCTCAGTACGCTTGAGCGCAATTTCAATCAGTTAGGCAATGCCAAAAACATTATCGGCTCTGGCCCGTTTGTGGTGAGCAGCGAGAAACTGGGGCGCGAACTGAAACTAACCGCCCGTAAGGATTACAACTGGGCGCCGGTTAAATCGAAGCATCAGGGACGTGCCTATCTGGACGGCATTACCTATCTGGTCACCCCAGAAGATAGCGTGCGTATTGGCGCGCTGGTATCAGGTCAGGCGGACTTCATTCGTCAGATTCAGGCCTATGATGAGAAGCGGGTACAGAGTCAGGGCTTCAATCTTTATGCGCCACCGACACGCGGCGTGAATAACAGCGTGGTTTTCCGCCCAGATAACCCGCTGGTCGCTGATATTCGCGTGCGTAAAGCGCTGCTGCACGCCACCAATACCAAAGAGATCATTGATACGCTGTTCTCAGACAACTACCCACAAGCCACGTCACCGCTGGCTAAAACCGCCGCAGGCTATGTCGATCTCTCCAGCAAGCTCACGTTCGATCCCACACAGGCCAACAAGCTGTTAGATGAGGCTGGCTGGAAAACCGGTTCACAGGGATTACGGCAAAAAGACGGCAAAACGTTGGAGCTAACCGCCTATGAATCCCTGCCGCAACCGCAGAACAAAGAAACGCTGCAACTGGTTTCTCAACAGTGGGCAAAAGTCGGCGTGAAGCTGAATGTACTAGCGGGGGATGCTGGCAGCAAAACCGTGGATAGCCTCGACCCGCTGAAAACTGGCGTAGCGCCAGCGATGGTAGGCCGTGCCGACCCGGATGTGCTGAAAAGCCAATATTACCCGACGGTACGCAACGTTCTGCTGCAAAAAGGCGGCTCCAGCGACAAGGTGAACACCTTTGTCGATACGCACCTAAATACGCTGCTGGATGGCATCGCCGCTGAAACCGACCGCAGCAAGCGACTGGCACTGGTTGGCGAAGTGCAGAGCTACCTGATCGATCAGGCCTATGTCATTCCTATTTTTGAAGAGCCGCAGGTGTTTGCAGGCGCGCCCACCACAAAAGGCATCGCGTTTGAAGCCGTTGGTCGCCCCAGCTTTTACAACACCTGGCTGGATAAGTAACACAGAAGAAAGAGGGAGGAGATCATCATGAACCGATATCTGGCACTGCGCATCGGTCAGGCACTGCTCGTCCTGTGGGCGGCATTCACCCTGTCTTTTATCCTGCTTCAGGCGATGCCAGGTGATGCGGTACTGATCAAGTTTCAAAACCCAGAGCTCGGCCTGAGCGCCGAGCAGATCGCGCAGCTGCGTTTATCCTACGGCGCCGATACGCCTGTACTCACACAATATTTTCATGCGATAGCCCAGATACTGCGTGGCGATCTCGGTCTCTCTCTTCAGGCTGGCGTGCCGGTCACCGAGCTTATCGCCGCCAATCTGCCACCGACGCTGCTACTCGCGGTGCTGGGTTTCATCGCCGCCGGGCTGTTGGCGTTCGCCCTCGCGTTCTTATCAACGCTGACGCCGTTTCAGTGGCTGCGCACCGCACTGCAATCGCTGCCATCGCTGTTTATTTCCGTGCCAACCTTCTGGCTCGGCATTGTGTTGATTCAGATCTTCTCTTTCCGTCTGGGGCTGATTCCGGTGATTAACCCCGGCGAATGGGAAGGGCTGATTTTGCCGGTTCTCACACTGGCGCTGCCAATCTCCGCCCCGCTCGCTCAGGTGCTGATGCGCAGCATCGATCAGGTGCAAACCCAGCCGTTTGTTGCCGTCGCCCGTGCGAAAGGCGCCAGCCGCAGCGGCGTGCTCTGGCGACATATCGCCCGTAACGCGATGCTGCCCACGCTGACCATCGCCGGTTTGCTGTTGGGTGAGCTGATTGCGGGGGCGCTGATTACCGAAACCGTGTTTGGGCGTAACGGGCTCGGCCAGTTGACACAGGAAGCCGTGAACTATCAGGACAGCAGCGTGTTACAGGCCATCGTACTGATTTCCGCCGCCGCCTTTGTCGTCGTCAATCTGGTCGTCGACCTGCTCTATCCCCTTCTCGATCCGCGCCTGAAAAGAACGCCAGGAGCCACGCTATGACTACCGTACCACTGGAAAAAATCACGTTTCCTCTTCTGCGCAAGCGGCCGCTTCTGCGTCGCTACGCCTTTCAGCCGGGGCTGGCGCTGGCCTGGCTGGTCATGCTGACCGTCGTACTCTGGGCACTGTTTCCCGGCTGGTTTACCAGCTATAGCCCGACGGAAGGCATCGCGGGCGCACAGCGGCTGGCACCTGACGCCGACTACTGGCTCGGCACCGACCAACTGGGGCGCGACCTCTATGCGCGCATTGTTTATGGCGCGGTGCACTCGCTTTCAGGCGCCTTTATCGCCGTCGGTCTGGGTCTGGTGCTCGGTTGCCTGTTCGGCCTGTTGGCGGGTGCCGTTGGCGGCTGGCTGGATAGCATCGTGATGCGCAGCATTGATGTCTTACTGGCTATTCCCGGCCTACTGCTGGCGCTGAGCGTTATCATCCTATTGGGTTTCGGCACGGTTAACGCCGCGATTGCCGTAGGTGTCACCTCCGTCGCCAGCTTTACCCGTCTGGTGCGTTCAGAGGTGTTGCGCGTACGCCATAGCGATTATGTCGAAGCCGCCTATGGCAGCGGCGGTACTTTTTTCAGCGTGCTGTGGCGACATATTCTGCCGAATTCACTGACCACCGTTTTCGCCTTTGCCGCTCTGCAATTCGGCAGCGCGATTTTGGCCATCTCCACACTCAGCTTCCTCGGCTACGGCGCACCACCGCCCACGCCGGAATGGGGATTGCTGATTGCCGAAGGCCGCAACTATATCGCAACCGCCTGGTGGCTAACCACCTTCCCCGGCCTGATTGTCGTGTTAGTTGTGCTGTCCGCCAACCGTATCAGCCAGTCGATCAGGAGGACGGAACGATGAGCCTGTCAGCCAGCTTACAAACCAGCGCAGCCGTGCCTGTGTTAGCTCTGGAGAACGTTACGATTGCCTATCGCAGTGACGATCGTGAGCAGACTGTGGTCGAAGGCGTCTCTTTTCATATTCAGCCCGGTGAAGTGGTGGCGCTGGTGGGGGAATCCGGTTCAGGGAAAACCACCACCGCGCAGGCCGTCATCGGTTTACTGGCCGAGAATGGCAGGCTAACGCGTGGGGCTATTCGCTTGAACGGCGTGGATATCAGCGGCTGGTCGCAGAAGCGGCTGGACAGCGTACGCGGTGCGCAGATCAGCCTGATCCCACAGGATCCCACCAGTTCCCTGAATCCAGTGCAGACCATCGGCGAGCAAGTGGACGAGATTCTGCGGATTCATCAGCGGGAAGATCGCCAGAGCACTCGCCGGAAAACGCTGGCGCTGCTGGAACGCGTGGGGCTAAACCAGCCGGAACTGCGGGCGAAGCAGTATCCGCACGAGCTGTCCGGCGGCATGAAACAGCGCGTCCTGATCGCCATTGCGATTGCGTTGAAGCCCGCGCTGATTATTGCTGACGAACCTACCAGCGCACTGGATGTCACGGTGCAGAAACGTATTCTCGATCTGCTTGATGAACTACGGCGCGAAAATGGCACAGCGGTGCTGTTCGTCACCCACGATCTGGGCGTCGCCGCCGAACGTGCCGATCGCCTGCTGGTTTTCCAGAACGGCTACATTCAGGAGCAAGGCCCAACGCTTGAGGTACTAAGTGCGCCGTCAAGCCACTATGCGCGCACGCTGCTGGCGAATGTTCCGTCGCTAAACCCAAGCCCACGTCCACAACGTGCCAACACATCGGAATCTGACATTATTGTCTCGGTCGAAAATCTGGTGCAGACCTTTCCCCTGTCAGGCCGTAAAGGTGAACATTTTCGGGCGGTGGATGACGTCTCTTTCAGCGTGGCGCGCGGCACAACGCACGCCATTGTGGGCGAATCCGGTTCCGGTAAAACCACCACGGCGCGCAGCCTGCTCGGGTTCCATCATCCCAGCGACGGGCGCATTCTGATCGACGGCGCCGACATCACCCACCTGAAAGGTGAAGCGCTGCGTCAGTTCCGGCAGAAAATTCAGTTGGTCTATCAAAACCCTTTTGGCTCACTCGATCCGTCACAGCGGTTATATGACATCGTCGAGGAACCGCTGCGCAATTTTAATCGCCATACCGCTGCGCAGCGGGAGCGAAAAATTCATGAGATGTTCGAACGCGTTGCCCTACCCGTCGCGCTGCTATCACGCAAGCCGCGTGAACTGTCCGGCGGTCAGCGCCAACGTGTCGCCATCGCCCGGGCGCTGGTGTTGGAACCACAGGTACTGGTGCTGGACGAAGCGGTTTCCGCACTGGATGTCACCGTGCAGGCGCAGATTCTACGTTTACTGACTGAGCTACAGGAATCACTGGGGTTGACGTACCTGTTCATTTCGCACGATTTAGCGGTAGTACGCCAAGTCGCCGACACCGTTTCCGTGCTGTACCACGGCAAGCAGCTTGAATCCGGCCCGGTGGAACAGATCTTCGCCCAGCCCGAACATCGCTATACCCGTGAACTCATCGAGGCCATCCCCGGACAGCAACATCCGGCTTTTGCCCGCTTTCACCCTCCCCACATTCACACTGAACCCACATTCGCACTAAACCAAGGACTGTAGAATGGCAACGAAACGTCTGGGATTTTTTACGCGGTTGCTGGATGACGCTTCCGCCCAGCAACGCTATCGGCTGGCAACGGAACAGATCGTCAAAGCAGAACAATTAGGCTTCGACAGCGCCTGGGTCGCACAGCACCACTTTCACGCCGATGAAGGCGGGCTGCCTTCACCGCTGGTGTTTCTGGCGCTGGTCGCCGCACAGACCCAACGCATCCAGCTCGGTACTGGCGTGATTACGCTGCCGATGGAAGAACCGTTACGCGTAGCGGAAGATACCGCCGTGCTCGATTTACTCAGCAACGGCAGGCTGGAAGTCGGCGTGGGTTCCGGCGGCACGCCGTCCTCATTCGCCGCGTTCGGCCATGACAGCACACAGCGCGGACAAATCCTCGGGCGTTATCTGGAAAAGCTGCGCGCCGCGTGGCGGGGGGAAGCATTGAGCGAAGACGGTAATCGGCTTTACCCTGCCGCCCCACATTTGGATAAACGCGTCTGGCAAGCCA
This sequence comes from Pectobacterium actinidiae, assembly GCF_000803315.1. Classification (NCBI taxonomy): domain Bacteria; kingdom Pseudomonadati; phylum Pseudomonadota; class Gammaproteobacteria; order Enterobacterales; family Pectobacteriaceae; genus Pectobacterium; species Pectobacterium actinidiae. The sequence continues at coordinate 669,826 of NZ_JRMH01000002.1, read as the reverse complement.
CATTTTCCATCGAAGGTGCCGAGCGTGCCGGTAAAGCGGGCGATGGCCTGATGCTTTCCCGTACCCAGCCGCGCCCAGAACATTTCCCGGACGCCACGCTCGCCGACTTACAAAACCCGATGATCGACGCTTATCTGGCCGCGCTGCCCGCTGGCGTCGCCCCACGCATTCTCAGCTCGCGCAGCGTTTTCGTGGCTGACGATCGTCAGCTGGCGCTGAGTCTGGCAGAGAAAGGGCTTAATCGCTCCGCTGCCCGTTCCGGTACGTTCCGCCCGATCCCTCACGACTCGGTAGAGGCGCTGATCGCCTCCTTCGATAGCCATGTCGGTACCGCGCAGGATGTGATTGCGTCACTGCGGGCTGACAGCTCGCTGGAACGCGCAACCGATGTGACATTCCAGGTGCATTCCATCGATCCGCCGCACGCGCTAATCCTTCGTTCGCTTGAACTGATTGCGACTCAAGTTGCCCCCGCTCTGGGCTGGAAGCCCGCCGTCAAACAGAAAAGCCCGATCGGGCAGGAGATTGCATGACGCACACTAACACGCTACACACCCATGACGTACTGGATGCGCTGGCTGAAATCAGCCCAGATTCCACTCTCGCGGCAGCCAGAAAAACCCGCGATGCGGCAACCCGCCATACCCAAGGCAGCTACGACGCGCTGTTTAATGTCGACGCCGCAGACAATGCGACATTACCGCTATCGCTGCGCTTCTGGTTTGCGACAAAAATCAGCGGCTGGCAGCAGGATGAGCAGCTACAGCATTTTTATGCCGAGCGGCTGGCGGACTTCCCTGAACCCGAGCTAACACCGGCGCTACAGCTGGCGCTAGATCATGCCGAACGCCTGACGAAAACGCCCGTGCAGGCGGCGGCGCCACACGTCACCGCGCTGGAAAAAGCAGGCTGGTCAGTAGACGATATCGTGACGCTATCGCAGCTCATCGCGTTTGTGAATTTTCAAAGTCGATTGCTGCGCGGCTATCGTCTGATTGCAGGCCATCGTGTCAGCCAACCGCATTCGCAGGCTGCTGTCGCGGGTCAGTGGCATACCCAGCCGCAGACGCACAGCGGTAAGTCTGCGCCACAGGCATTCACTCAGGCGGAACTGGGCTGGGAACCGTGGATCGCCCCCAAACCGCTGGCCGAATTTAATGCGGATGAGCAGGCGATTCTGGCGCGTTTCGGCCACACCGATTCCGACTATTTTCGTCTGCTAGGCCGCAATCTCCCGGTACTGGAACAGCGCACGCTGACGGATAAAGGAATTTTCTATACCGCAGGCGGCCTGCCGCGTAAAGAGCGAGAACTGATCGCCGCCGTCACCAGCAAGGTTAACGGCTGCATCTACTGCGCCTCGGTGCATGCCCGTAAAGCCAGCCAGCTCTCCAAGCAGGACAGCGATGTACAGCGACTATTAGATGTCGTCCCCGGCGGCGATTTGGGCATCGGGCAAAGTCCGCGTTGGCAGGCGATTATCGATTTCTCGGCACGTCTTTCCGCCACGCCCGCACAGGTCAACGCCAACGACCTGAAGCAGTTGCAAGAACAGGGACTGGATACGCTGGAGATTGTCGATGTGGTGCAGTCAGCCGCTTTCTTCTCCTGGGCTAATCGACTGATGCTTACGCTAGGTGAGCCGTTCTGGCCGGAGCATTAATCAGCGTTGCACGATAGAAAATCAGGCGACACGATATCTGCGCCGCCTGATGTTATTTATTTTTAGTGTCATAAATGAGCCAAATTAAGTAAAAACCAACAAGAAAGTATTACATATGGATATTAAGAAAACCTAAGGGCTATACTTAACCGATAATCGGTTATATTTAGAAGGTAGAGTCCATTTATGAACACTCCTGCCACTGCACCAACATTACTAAAGCTCGACGCCATTAGCGAAGCGATCGATGAACTCAGGCATGAACTCGCGCGTAGCGATGCCTCCAGCAAAGAGGTTATGCTGGAAGACCACATTCATTCTCTGGATGTATTTGGCGCACAGCTAAATACGCGGCGTAAGGCACTGGGCATCGAACTCGCTACGCTGGAGCTACAGACTGGCGTATCCCTATCCACGTTAAAGCGCTTATTCAAAGACCCCGCTCAGGTGAAATTTGCCACGGTTTATAGCGTCTGTTCCGCGTTAGGGATAAAACTGTGCGCCGTCAAGTAAAGGTCTACCTTTACGGTGTCCACATCGGCCAGTTAAGTCAGGACGATGACGGTTATCTGTTTGAATATAAAAAGTCCTACATCGGCCCGCCATTATCCTTGAGCCTACCGCTACAGACCGGAACATTTCGCAGCCAGACATTACCGCCTTATTTTGCCTCATTAGCTCCCGAAGGCTGGCTCCGGCGACAGTACAGCAAGCTTCAGCATCTGGATGAGAAGGATTTATTTGGCATCCTCATTCAAAACGGTAAGAACCTGATCGGTGCCGTGCAACTGATCGGGGAGGATAAGCCATGACAAGATGTCGAATTTTGCTGACACCGCTGACACACGAAGAAGAAAGTGCCACAGGCTATAGCCGTAAAGGGTTGAAGCATCTGACGGGATCAATGCACGCTTCCCCGACCTTACGTTTCACCCGACAGCAATTTATGCACGATTTGCCACAAGCACAGAAAGGCATGAGCATCTCTGGCTATCAGCCCAAAATTCAGATGGTATTAGAAGAACGGGCGTTTACCGTCGTTGATCATCAAGGGCTGTACATCCTCAAGCCTTCTCCGAGTGAATTTCCCCATTTGGCAGAAAACGAACATGCCACGATGACGCTAATGGCACGTCTGGGGTTTGCCGTTCCGCCACACGGGTTGCTTCGCTTTAAACCAGAGCAGGCTGATGACGAACCTGAGTTTGCTTTCGTTATTAAGCGCTTCGACCGCGACGAAAAAACGGGCCACCCTATCCATCAGGAACAGTTGGACGGTGCGATGGGGATCGGTGAAAAATTCGGTAAAATACACACGGATGGCAGGCAATACGTCAGTTATGAGCGGTTGGCTTTATTCCTTAGCAAACACGTGAATGACAATATCGTCTTCAAAATAGATCTGTTTCGCCGTATCGCTTACGCCTACATGCTGGGTAACAACGACATGCACCTGCGTAATTTTGGGCTGATACATTCGCGCTCAGGTTCGTTAATGCTGGCGCCGATTTATGATTTTGTTTCCGTCGCCCCCTATCCCACCTATTTTTCTTCCTGCTTCATGGCACTACCTCTGCTGATTCAAGAAGAAGGGGATAAAGCACTCGCGCCAGAATTTGAAACTGCATACGGAGAATATCTTGGTATGGATTTTATTCTGTTCGGACAGCGTATCGGGCTGAGTGAGAACCTGACCAAAAAGCTACTGGCAGACTTCATCAAAGAAGCTGAATGCGTTGAATCAACCTATCGGGATTCCTTTATGCCTGCGGAGGCGATTGATACGACGCTGCGGTGCTATCGACACCGCCTGAATCTTATGAGCATTCTCGATGCAGAAAGGATTTAGTGCTTCAGAATCAAACGTCTTGCTGCGTCACTGCGGGTATCGGTGCTGTGGCGCAGAACTTACCGTCGGGAGAAAGCCAGACGTGCAGCGAACGCTAAAAAAACAACGCCAGTCGTTCGGTCCATCCATTTAACTACCGAACCACGGCGCAAAAAACCCGACAGCGGACGCGTCGCGGCAATCAGTGTAGACGACCACAGCGTGCCGATAACGACATGAATAAGCACCAGCAGATACGTCCACAGCACCACTGAATGGCCAGCCGGGATAAACTGCGGCAGGAATGAAACGTAGAACACACCGATTTTTGGATTTAATACGTTGCCCAGCATGCCACGGATAAACCAGTTCTGCTGCTTCGGTGCGCTCTGTGGCGCAGCCATCACCAGTTCAGTTCTGGGTTTCAGGATCATTTGCAGACCCAGCCAGCAGAGATAGGCAGCACCGCACCATTTCAGGATGTTATAGGCCAGCTCCGATGCGGCAATCAGCGTGCCCAGACCAAACGCTACCATTGCGCCCCAAATCAGGCAGCCAACGTTAATACCAAACGCGGCATGAAAAGCCTTTTTACTGCCTTCAACGGTAGCGGTACGTAAAATCAGCGCGGTATCCAGACCCGGCGTCAGGGTCAGCAAGGTCGCAGCAAACGTAAAAGCCATCAGCGATTCGGTCAGGGTCACGGTAATTCATCACTCCAGCAGGGAAATGCAGCATAAACGCACCATTCTCCACGAGAATGACGCAAGATGGAACGCCACTCTCAGGCGAAATCAATCCTAATTACGTACTGTGCAGAGCCTACCACACCACTCTCTTCGGTCACGCCACGGCAGATCGCATAACGACAGGCCACCATCCGGTTCTGATTCAGGAAGCGTAAATAAACTCCCCTTATTGACACCTCTCCACTAGGCTATCCGGCAAGCATTATCCACGATACAGGCGCAATACCATGATAAAACGCTTCTCCCTCACACTCACCTTATTAACGCTTTCCGCCTCGTCACTGGCGCAAGATGCTCTGCCTGATGCGGTGAAAAACATAGAAAAACAGGGCATTACGATCATCAAGCCGTTCACCGCGCCCGGCGGCGTACAAGGTTGGCTGGGCAGCTATCAGGGAATGGGTGTCACCATCTACTTAACGCCGGATGGTAAACATGCGATTTCAGGCTATATGTATGACGAAAAAGGCAATAACCTGAGCGAAGCGCTGATTCAACAGGAAGTGTATGTACCTGCCGGTCGGGAGATGTGGCAGAAACTACAGCAGGCACCGTTTATCACCGAAGGAGCGAAGGACGCGCCGCGTAAAATCATCGTCTTTGCTGACCCGTTCTGCCCGTACTGCAAACAATTTTGGCAGCAGGCACAGCCGTGGGTAAAAGCAGGAAAAGTGCAGTTGCAAACACTCCTGGTCGGCGTCATTAAACCGGAAAGCGGGCGTTATGCTGCCGCGATTCTTGCCGCCAGCGATCCGGCCAAAGCCTGGCATGAGTATGAACTGTCGAACGGTAAAACGGTGCCCCCGTTCCCCGAGACTTCATCACGCAACATCTGGAATAACATTCAGCATAATCAGCGACTCATGGATGAACTCGGCGCAAACGTCACGCCCGCTATCTATTACCTGAATGATAAGAATGAACTACAGCAAGTGGTTGGACTGCCGGATGAACAACAGTTGGCGGAGATGATGGGGCAATAAGCGCAGGAGGGGATCGCCCTCCTGATGTTATCTTTTAGCGATGCGACCAGTAGGCCATAAAGTTGATCGTCTCTTTATCGAGGTGCCGCTCATCAAGAAGATAGCGGCGTAGCCGTTTGATGGCAGATGATTCCCCCGCTGCCCACGCGTAAAATGGACGATGCGCCGTTGCCCGCTCCCACAGTAGCTCGTCTTCTGGCGTCTCCGGTGCGATCTCATTCCGGTTGGTACAAGCACTGGCGGGAATCTTCACGTCCTGTTGCACCGCAGCCAGCAGGCGTTCGCCCCATACCGTACTGCCCGTTTCCTCACGCGGCAACCAGTGAATCTGCGCAAACGGGAAGTCGCCCGGCGTCACGCAGTCAGCCGCTTTTGGTACTTCAAAAAAAGCCTGCACCGACGGCGGAGAAGGCTGAGTCGCCAGCTGTTCAAGAATCCCCATTGCCGCAGGCAGCGCCGTTTCATCCGCAATCAGCAGCACCTGCTCAACGCCCTCGTGCGGTGCCCACTCATAGCCGCCGCTGTCGCCATCAGCTTCCGCGTTGGGCGCGACAATCTGTAGCGCATCACCCGGCTTAGCGTGACCCGCCCAGCTTGAAGCCGGTCCGGTATCGCCGTGCAACACGAAATCGATTGTTGCCTGCTGTGACTCGCGTGAGACGGAACGCAGCGTATAAGTGCGTAAAGTTGGACGACGCTCGCGCGGCAGTGCCAGATAGTCCTGATACCAGGTATCGCTCACGGCCATTGGGGTCAGATCCCCGCTTTCGCTGGCAAGCAGCAGCTTGATGCGCTGATCCGGCGCGTCCAGTTTCATCTGGCGCACTTCTGGGCCGGTAAACACACAGCGAACCAATGAAGGCGAGAGCAGCGTCTTGCTCTCTAAACGTAAATTGAACAGCCGATAGGCTGAAGACGTTGTACGGGTAGCTAAAGACATAGTGAGAAAGCCGTATGTTTTGTAAGGAAAATCAGTTCACGGGATAAACCCTATTCACCGCAACTTACCATAAACAAAACACTAACGATAATCATTATCACCATTCAGATAAATGTCGTGATAAAAGCGGCATTTTCTTCATCTCGCAGGCCAGAGGCCGTTCTGAGCGGGCATAAAAAATCATCAAAAGACTTGTTAACAGGTCTTCAGCTGCTTATTTTAAAGACCTATTAACCGGTCATTAGAGGTCTGTCATGCCGAATATTATATTGAGTGATACCAGTGCCAGCATCAGTGAACTGAAAAAGAACCCGATGGCGACGGTCAATGCTGGCGATGGCCTGCCTGTGGCTATCTTGAACCGCAACCAGCCTGCGTTCTATTGCATTCCTGCGGATCTCTACGAAAAAATGCTGGATGCGCTGGACGATCAGGAATTGGTTAAGCTGATCGACGAACGTAAAAACCAGCCGCTGGTTGACGTGGATTTGGATCGTTTCCTATGAGTTATCGCGTCAAATTCAGGGAAGATGCGCTAAAAGAATGGCTCAAGCTCGATAAAACCATTCAGCAGCAATTCGCCAAAAAACTAAAAAAATGCTGCGAAAATCCCCATATTCCTTCGGCAAAGTTACGGGGGATGAAGGATTGCTACAAAATCACGCTCCGGGCGTCAGGCTTTCGTTTGGTTTACGAAATCATTGACGACATATTGGTTATCGCCGTGGTGGCGGTAGGCAAACGTGAGCGCAGTGGCGTTTATCATCTGGCAAGTGAGCGGATGAGATAGCCACATTAGGCTGAGCATAAAAAATGCTGGCCAAATAGTTCACTATTCAACCAGCACATTTCGTTTTCCAGAAAAGCTGTAGACCCGCCTTCTTTATCGCATCGTCACAAACTCTTCCGACGCAGTTGGGTGGATGGCGACGGTGTTGTCGAAGTCTTTCTTGGTTGCGCCCATTTTGACGGCAACCGCGAAGCCTTGCAGCATTTCATCCATACCAAAACCAATGCCGTGGATGCCGACGATTTTTTCTTCTTTACCCACACAAACCAGCTTCATACGGCACGGCTGGCGGTGCTGCGTGACGGCGGTGTACATCGCGGTGAAGGCAGATTTATACACTTTCACCTGATCGTCACCGTACTGTTCACGCGCCTGCGGCTCGGTCAGCCCGACCGTACCAATCGGCGGGTGGCTGAAGACGACGGTCGGGATGTTGCTGTAATCCAGATGCTCGTCCGGTTTGTTGTTAAACAGACGTTCGGACAAACGGCGTCCCGCCGCAACGGCAACTGGTGTTAGCTCGACGGCACCAGTGTTATCGCCTACAGCGTAAATGCCAGAAACATTGGTGTTCTGGAATTTATCGACATTGATGTAGCCTTTGTCGTTCAACGCCACACCCGTAACGCTCAGGTTCAGGTTATCCGTCGCAGGTTCACGACCAATTGCCCAAATCAGGCAGTCGACGGTTTGTGACTGACCGTTTTCCAGCTCCAGCGTCAGGCTACCATCGGCATTCTTCACAATCGCTTTCGGGATCGATTCGGTATGCAGCGTCGGCCCTTCAGTGTTCATGACTTCTACCAACGTATCGACAATCAGCGGATCAAAACTGCGCAGCGGCGCGTGTTTGCGTACAAACAGGTGAGTTTCAGAACCCAGCCCGTTCAGTACCCCTGCAATCTCTACCGCGATATAGCCAGCACCGACAATCGCGGTGCGCTTCGGCAGCGCATCCAGCTCAAAGAAGCCGTCAGAATCAATACCGTATTCCGCACCGGGAATGTCAGGGTGAACCGGGCGGCCGCCCGTCGCAATCAGGATATGGTCAGCCGTAATTTTCTCACCATTCACTTCCACCGTGTGCGCATCGACAAAGCGGGCAAAACCGTGGATGACATCGACCTTGTTCTTACCCAGCACGTTATCGTACGACTGGTGGATGCGATCGATGTAGGCGCTACGGTTCTTCACCAGCGTGCCCCAGTTAAACTGGTTCACCGTGGTATCAAATCCGTAATCCGGCCCGTACTGATGGATCGCTTCGGCAATCTGCGCCGCATGCCACATCACTTTCTTCGGCACACAGCCGACGTTGACGCAGGTGCCGCCCAGATATTTTGCTTCGATCAACGCACATTTTTGTCCATACATCGCCGCGCGGTTGATAGACGCAATACCGCCGCTGCCGCCGCCAATAGCAAGATAGTCATAGTGTTTGGTCATCAGTGTATCCATGCTTAAGTGAATAAAATTTGCCTAGAGTGTAACGCCAGAGCCCTACGCCGAATAAAGGTTATGCCTATGGTTGCGATAGGGAAAACCGACCGCATTGCTCACCGCAACCGCGCGCATTACTCCGGTACGATTTGCTCCACCAGCGTATGACCAGTGCCTTCCGGTACCAGCACGCTATGCAGCCACGGCAGCACGCTCTTCATCTGCGCAGCCAGCTTCCACGGCGGGTTAATCACAATCATGCCAGACGCCGTCATGCCATAACGATCGCTGTCCGGCCGCACCGCCAGCTCAATTTGCAGAATGTTGCGAATGCCCGTGGCTTCCAGCTCTTTCAGCATGCGTTTGATGTGCTGACGCAGCACCACCGGATACCACAGCGCAAATACGCCAGTGCCAAAGCGTTTATGTCCTTCCTGAATGCCTTTCACCACCGCCTGATAGTCTGTTTTCAGCTCATACGGCGGGTCGATCAGCATGAAACCGCGACGGGAAAGCGGCGGAAGCTGTGACTTCAACTGCTGATAGCCATCGTCACGCAGCACTTTGGTACGCGAGTCTTTCTGGAATTCATTACGCAGCAGCGGGAAATCGCTAGGGTGCAGTTCGGTCAGATGGAGCTTGTCCTGCTCACGCAGCAGCTGGCGCGCAATCAGCGGAGAACCTGGGTAATAGCGCAGCTGGCCGTTGTGGTTATAGGTGCGTACGGCCTGCATGTAAGGTTCGAGTTCAGCCGGAATATCGTCACGCTGCCAGATTTTCGCAATACCATCCAGATATTCGCCTGTACGCTCGGCATGTTCGCCGCTGAGCTGATAGCGGCCAGCACCCGCATGGGTATCCAGATACAGGAAAGGTTTTTCTTTCTCTTTCAGGGCAGTGATGATCAGGCTCTGAACGGTGTGTTTCAGCACGTCGGCGTGATTGCCGGCATGGAAACTGTGGCGGTAACTTAGCATGCTTGCTTTCCGGTGAAGTTTTCATAAATAACGTCGATTAGCTGACAGTATAACCGTCTGCGGCGGAAAATATCCCACCAAACGCTTCCCCCTGCGAACCGCCCCGCAAACCAGCCATTTTTATCGTCTTAAATCAGTAAATTGTGAAAGATGGCCGTTTTTCATTCGATTGAAAGCTACCGATATTCAGGCACATAAAGTACGATCGCACGCTAACCATGATGGAATTGGACGTTATTCTGATGGAACCTGAATATCAGCGCTGGCTGATGGCGCTTTCCGCCCCGATGGTCGCACTCAACATCAAGTACGGTGCCCGCTTCTGCGAGCCGACCTTCTATGAGCCCGGTGAACCCGTCAGTCTGAGCAACAGTTGGGGCATCACCTCCCGCGAAGGCCTGATCGCAATGATTAACGATATGACAGACGGCGGCCACGCCGAGCGTCTGGCGTATGACTATCACCTTTGGCACCACCTGACAGCATCCGAATGGCAGCAACATTGTGCCAATCAATCGGAAGAAGCACAGAATAAGCTCGCACTGGTAGCCGAAACGGCAGCATTATGCGGTGAAGGCGGGATCCGCGCCTGGGATTTGGGGCGCATGAGTTTCCTGAGTCGCATCGGGTTACTCAACGGCTGGATTAGCGAAAAAGAGAACCTGTGGATTCACACCCGGCTGGCTGACAGGGCGCGTTACTATTACCGCAGTTGGGAAAATTATTACGCCGCATTCCTGATCGGCCGCACCTACTGGCTCGGCTCGGATGAGGAAGATCCAGAATGCCAGCGCTACATTTTCAGCAACTGTAGCCAGATTCCTGACTACATTGACCAGATCGGCACGCTCTATACCCACCCAGACTGCCCGATTCATGACCTCGACTGGGATGTTGATCCGATAGAAATGGATAAGCCCGAGTCCTTACCAGAAGCGGAAATATAATGGACACACAATGCTGGCAGCGACTAGGCATTGAGCCGACTCAGGATCTGGATGTTATCCGTCAGGCTTATCGTCAGAAAGTACCGCAGTTTCATCCGGAAACCGACCCCGAGGGCTTTAAACAGCTGCGTGAAGCGTACGATACCGCCTGCAAGCTGGCGAAAAATCCCGTACCGTCGGGTGATGAAGAACAGACCGCGACAGAATCACACGACGCCTCATCGGCAACCGAGAATGCCGATCCCCAGGCAGACGAGCTGGTAGCCGCGTTTGAGCGGCTGCTAAGCAACCCAGCCGAACGCTTCGTTCCGCTGTGCTGGGAACGCTACATTCAGCTGCTGAATCAGCAGGCTTTCGAGGTGATCGATCGCATTCGCTGGCCGCTGCTTCAGCGACTAATGCGCGAGTCTTGTCTCTCAACCCACTGTGTACAAACGCTGGCCGAGCGGCTGCGTTGGCAGCAGCGGCAGGGAGAGTTATCTGGCGATGGCGTCGACCCTATCCGCCACTTCCTCGACTCGCTCGGCTATGAAGATCTGTTCGATTTTTCCCTGCTATCGCACCTGAACCTGCCCGCACAGTTGGAAACTATCTTCTATTTCCAGCAAGCAAATGAGATGTTCTGGAATCGCCCGGCGTTTATGCTCGGCACATTACTACGCACCCCGACCGCGATTTATTGGCCCGATAGCCCCGCGCTGATGCAAAAGCTCGCACGCTGGCACAGCCACGCCGGTGTGCCCAACGCCACCCTGCGCGATTACTGTCTGCAACAGTTGGATGCGGCTCCGAACGACGCGGAATGGTTCGAACTCAGCGCCAGCCTCTGTTCGCTTACCGGAGAGAGTGAGCAGGCCTTTACGCTGTGGTTGACGCTTTATCAGCAAACCCACCATGCACAGGCGGAACAGTGGCTGATCGACTGGTGTAAGCAACATCAGCCGGATGCGCTTCCCCTGCTGATTCAGTCCTTCAACACCACGCCAGCGCCGGACCTGACGGGACTCACACTGGACGATCCGCGCCAGCGTTTCTTCATTTCTCAGCACAACACCCAAATGCTGATACGCTGGGGAGAAGCGCTGAAACTGCCGCTGTCGCCCATGCCGAAAAGCTACGCCCTCTGGAAGCTGGGAAAACAGGATCGTCAGAGCATCTATCAGCATCTGCTGCAACACAGCGGGGACGCGATTCAGGATCGCCTGTATTGGCACGCCAGTATGTTAACCGTGGGTAATGAGCGTCTGTTGCAGGACATTCTGGCACAACCGTTGCCCGACGAGCCGCTGTATGCGCTGATCTTACAGGGATTACAGTTTCAGGCGACACAGCGTTTAGCCTGGCTGGACACGGCTGGTGCGATTCATGCTTTCACGGAATGGCTATATTCGCCGTCAGAAGACGCCCTGCCCAGCGCATTCACTAACCAGAAATCGTTCGCCTGGCTACAGGCGCAAACCTGGCTGCGACAATGGCGTCCGCTGTCGCTGAATCAGTTGAACAAGCTGTACAGCAGTGGCATACATACGGAGGAAATCGACCCGATCAACGATTGTCTGGTCGAGCTGTCCGCACGCTACCAGTGCGATGCGTCTCTGGTGCCGCAAGGGGGCGATAAACCGCACGATCTCAGTGCCAAAGAGGAACTGAGACAAGCGATGCTGATCGCATTAATGATGACCGATCCAGCATCTTGTCTGGGTTTACCGCGTCAGTCGGTGCTGCCCGAACTGGCGTTAACCCACCCAGCACATTCACTCTCTCGGCTCTTTCGCAAGGCAGAGTGCCGTGATGGCGATACGATTACGCCGTTGAAAAAACAGCTCGATCTCACCGACCCGCTGCACTATCACTGCTGGATGAATTTCCCTGTTTCTATCGAGGAATATCTCAGCAGCGGGGAAACTTACAGCGAGTTCGCCGCCAGCCATTTTTATCTTAACGATGAACACTGGCAGACGGCACTGGCGGAATCGCCCATCATCTACCAGATCTTTTTCCACGCGTTTTATGCCCTCGTGGGCGAAGAAGAGCAGGCCGGGAAACACCTTGAACAGTTGGCCGCGATTCCCGTGGAACTGGAGCAGGAAGAGGCGATCCGCACGGCCTTGATCGAAGGTTCCGATCAACTGGAAAAACAGCTAAAGCAGCTCTCCGATGACAAGCGGGTCACCCTCATCGGCAAGCTGATTCAGAGCTGTGCACAGAATGACACCTTCCTGTTCGATAACAGCGATCAGAGTTTCTTAGCCGAGCATGTGTCCTATCCACACGAAGATGCCATGCTGAGAGTCGTGGCAAAGGTATTGCTACAATGTGCCGATCGGCGTGAACGTCAGTTCAAAGCGCCACAGGCTAAAAAAAGCTACTGGTGGCAGTTCTGGCGCACGAAGGCGCGCATTGGCCGCGTCGGTTTCCTGATGCAAGGCGGAGTAGGAAGCTATTTTCTCTATCGCGCGAGTGACTGGATAGGCTCGCCACCGGCGTATATTGAAGGGCTGTTACTGGTGCTCATGGTGCTCAATCTGCTGATCGCCGCACGTCGACGCTATAACGATATCGGCTCCAGTACGCCGTGGGCGATGAGTGTCTTCAGCATCCTGATACCGATATTTCTGCTGCTTCCTCTGTTAGCCCCAAGCCTTAACCGCTGGAATCAATTCGGGCCACCGCCGGCCAGTAAGAAAGCCAGCGCCGCAACCCCGTCAACGTGACGAGAATGAGTCGGGCGGCACGGTACGTGCCGCCCAAGCCTCAATAAATCTGATCCAGATATTGCTCAATACGCTGCCGCGTTTCGTCAATGGCGGGGGCATATTGCTCTTCCAGTACCTGCTCAAAGTCACGCAGCCAGAAGCCAATCCGTTCCCTCTCTTCCAAACGCGTTTGCGCCCAGGCTTTTTCCAGCCTAGCCAGCAGGGTACGGTTCAGCAGATTGTCTCTGGGATGAATCTTCAAAGATTGCAGTTTCTGGCGGCTTTTCTGTTGTTGCTCGGTACTTAGCCCCGTAGGACTGCGATCGATCACCTTCGTGAAGTTATCACCGCTGTCCGGCAAGTTAACGTCAACTTCCAGTAACCCATTGATGTCATAACTAAAACGTACTTCAATGGATTGCTTATACGATTTCGCCTTTATCCGCATGGTGAATTCATCAATAAACACGTTGTTATTGACGTAAGGGCTTTCCCCTTGATAGATCGCGATACAGATGTTGTCCTGTCCGGGTGAACCTGTAGAAAATGTCTCAACCCGTGAGGTCGGCACCACCGTATTGCGCTCCAGTATCGGGGAAAATAAGCCGTCTTGCTTATCGCTGCTGGTCTTAATCCCAAGAGTATACGGACACACATCTGTCAGAATCACTTCTTCGATATCCTGATCGCGTAGTCGACAGGCAGCCTGTACCGCAGCGCCCTTGGCGACAACGGTATCTGCATCCAGATGCTGGTAAGGTAATTTGCCAAACAGCCTGACCACCAGCTTCTGGATAATCGACATCTTCGATGCCCGCCGACCAGCACCACATGGTCTAGCTGCTCGGGCTTCAGGCGCGCATCATGCAGCGCCTGTTCTATCGGTGCACGAATGCGGTTCATGAGCGGTAGCCAGGCCGCTTCAATCTCGTCGCTATCCAGCACGATGCGCCACGCTTCATCGCGCCAGTGCCACTCCAGCTCATTCGATTGAGAAGGAAAGCCGGGCTGACATTTCAGCCTCTCAGTCTGGCTGTAAAGGCGTGCCAGATCCGTCGCTGGAATCTCCGACGCCTCAAGCTTCCAGGTTTTCAGACAGGTATTGACCATCGCCTGCGTGAAATCTTCTCCCCCAGATAGTTATCGCCCGCCGAGCTGTGTACTTCGATCAGCGGAAACGCGTATTCCAACACGCTAACGTCGAAGGTGCCGCCGCCTAAGTCGAAGACCAGCGTGCGCCCGAGCTCCTGCGTGTGTAAGCCGTAAGCCATAGAAGCGGCAGTGGGTTCATTGATTAAGCGAACCGCATTCAATTCCGCCAGCTCCGCCGCAAAACGCGTCTGCTTACGCTGTTCATCACTGAAATAAGCGGGCACTGAGATCACCACATCCTTGATGGGGTGCCCAAGGTAACTTTCCGCATCGGCTTTGAGCGATTTCAACACCATGGCTGACAGCTCAGCGGGAGAGAACGTTTTATCCCCAAGCCGGAAGGTTTTCTTGCTTCCCATGTAGCGTTTAAACAGCGATGCCGACACCTGCGGGTGCGTCGTTAAACGGGAAATCGCGGGTTTACCGACCAAAATACTGCCGTCTTCATCAAGACTGACAGCCGAAGGAGTGAAGTTCTCATTCAGCGCATTCGGTATCAAGCGCGCCTCGCCATTCTGCCAGACGCTAATCAGGCTGTTCGTCGTGCCCAGATCGATACCAATCGCCAAAGAAACGTCTTGCGGGTGCGTCATGCTGTTATTCCTTATTAACCATTCCGTACACTAGCGATTCCCAGAGTGCTCATCAGTCGCAGCTCAATAGCCCGTTCGGCGAGCAGGCTAATAGTATATACATCTTGCTCAGGAAAAGACCGCGCACGACGGATTCAGGAATATTTTTCAACAGATCTGGTGAGTGATAAATAAGCGTTATATTATTTACCATATAACGATCATTTGCGGAGCATTATCATGGGAAACCATTTTGAGCGGGGCGTCCTCGCGGGGTTAAGATCGGCCAACCCAAAATCCACCAACGACATTAACCCGTACTGCTACGACTATCGGCGCGGCTATATCTGTGGCTATGCTCACAATCTGGCGGAAACCAAAGGTGACCGCCAGCAGGCAGCCTTCGAGGCAGGGTTATTATCACGCCGCTACGGGCTGGAGCGGGAGAGAGTCGCCGAGTTCTTTACTGAACAAGGCAACCCTTACGCGATTCGGTTTTTTTATGCAGGCTATGATGCGCACACGCCGCGCGAATAGAAACCCGCTAGCGGCGCACTTCTCGTAAATCGAAGCTAATGGGGATGGTGATGCTGAGTTGCGCATTATCCCCAATCACCTCTGCGGGTGGAGCCGGAAGTGGCTGAGCACGCTGCGGCAAAGCGACAGACTCCTTATCCAGCGGCACCACGCCGCTGCTGCTGGCTAACGAGACAGCCAGCACATTCCCTGACCGATCCAACGTCACGCGAATTTGGGTGACGCCCTGTAATCGCTGCCGCACCGCCTGCGCCGGATAACGTTTATAGCGGCTCAGGTGTGCCAGCAACTGGCTGCTCCAGTCCGCAACCCCTTTGCGCATCTGCGCGGCATCGCTGTTATACGGCGCAGCGACTTGCTGGCTGCTGCCCGGCAGCGGTGCGCTGGTGACGGGGGCGGGCGGTTTTTCCGACGGTGCAACTTGTTCCTGTGGCGTCGTCTCCTGCACTGGCTTTTCCATTTTTTTCTGCACTTTTTTCTGCGGCTGTGGCTTTTCCTTTTGCGCCGTGGCAATCACTGGCTTTGGTGCAGGCGCGAGCAACGGCACCTCCGGCGTCATTTTTTCCGGTTGAGCCGCCGATTCTTGCGGTGTGGACAGCGTCTGCTGTGGGCCAACAGGTGCATCCTGAGGGCTGGACGTCGATTGCACGCTATCCGCTACCATTAACATCATGGCGGGCGGCGGCGCTTCAATGGAGGAATCAAGCGCATGGTAGCTAATCCAGACAATCAGCCCTGCGTGTAGCGCCACTGCTAACAGCCAGCCGCTCCCCCAACGAACCGTCGTTGCAGGCTGAGCCGTATTGTATTTCAGCGTCTGTGCAGCCATTAGCCTACAGCCCCTTGCCGTGGAGACAGAGGCTGCACTCTCAATGAATGGGTTTCCGAGGAGATCATCATGCGTTCTTCATCACATCGTTAGGTATAAAACAATCAACCGAGATAATGATAGGTCGTTCAGCGATGAGGATCGGGCAGAAAAAAAGTGAAAACAGCATAAACAGTAATGTTATTCCATTTTGACAGGATATTTTATCGCGCAGCGATCTGAACCCAGTAGCGAGAGAAATAACGCACCTGTACAGGAAGCGCCTCCGCCAGCGCCGCTAAAATATTATCGGTATCCGATAACGGAAATACGCCGGAAAACCGTAGGTTCTCCACCTGTGGCTGGCAACGAATGACACCGCTGCGGTAGCGGCTCAGTTCATCAACAAAGTCCACCAGACGCTGATTATCCGCCAGCAGTTGTCCTTTCACCCAGGCAGGCTCAGCCTTCGCTGTCTCTATCTGGCCGCAGCCCTGCGTAGTGAACGTCGCAGTTTGTCCGCTTTTCACCACCTGTACATCCTGACCGTTCTGCTGCGGATGAAGCCTTACCGCACCATCATATACTGCGACCTGTGTGTGATCATCCTGCGCTCGCAGGCTGAAACGCGTCCCCAGCGCCTGCACTGTTCCCTGTGCCGTCGTCACAATAAAAGGACGCGGATACAACGCGGTCTTCTCCGCCTGACCGGTTTCGATCATAACTTCACCACGAATCAACGCGATCTGGCGCAGATCGTCACCGTAGGCCACATTCAGCGCCGTCTGCGTATTTAGCAGCAGCGTCGTGCCATCATCCAATACCGCATGGCGCTGTTCGCCCACCTGCGTCTGGTAATCCGCCGTCAACGACTGCCAGAGATCAGTGCGCGATCCAGCCACGCCAGCGCCTCCGGTCAGACAAAGCGCCGCCAACGCTTTAAGTACGCTGCGGCGCTGCATACCATTAAGCGTCGACAGGCTCTGGTGTGCCGCTCGCGCGTTAAGCTGACCCAGATTGGCACATACGGATTCGATATGCAGCCACGCCTGTTCGTTATCCGGCGAGGCTTCCCGCCAACGCTGCCACTCGCGACGATCCTGTTCCGTGACGCTGTCGGACATCAGTTGCGTCAGCCACGCCACGGCTTCACGCGCGCTGTCTGGCTGAATCGGCTGACCTTGTCTGTCACGATAAAAAGTGCGATCGTTCATAGCGGCAGCGCAAAGAAACACTGGAGATTGGCGC
The DNA here is from genome assembly GCF_000803315.1 of Pectobacterium actinidiae. NCBI lineage: Bacteria > Pseudomonadati > Pseudomonadota > Gammaproteobacteria > Enterobacterales > Pectobacteriaceae > Pectobacterium > Pectobacterium actinidiae. The sequence goes on along the minus strand of NZ_JRMH01000002.1, from coordinate 652,496 downwards.
GTTGCAGATACTGTTTCACTGAACTGCTGGAAACCCGCAAGCGTTCGGCAATATCGCTGTAGCGCATACCGTGGAGGTGCGCTAGCAGAAACGCTTCTCTGACTGGTGCTGGCAGGCCATCCAATGCAGCATCAAGCTGTTCAAGAATTTCGAGGGTAAGCAGACGCGTTTCCGGGGATGGCATACAGGCATCCGGCTGCGTGCTCAGCACGTCCAGATAGGCATCTTCAATCTTTTTACGACGATAATGATTGGCGACCAAACGGCGTGCCACGGTAGCCAAAAACGGGCGCGGCTGGCGAATCGTGAGCAGTTCCGGGTTCATCAGCACGCTAAGGAACGTGTCCTGTGCCAGGTCTTCCGCATGTTGGGCGCAGTCCAGTTTATGGCGCAGCCAGGTACACAACCAGCGGTGGTGATCGAAATAGAGCTGCTGGGCAAAGTCATTAACGCTGGCCGTCGCTTTCCTCACCATCGAACTTTACCCCAGAGCACTATTTAAACATAAGAATGATAATCGTTCTTATTTATGTTTTTTCCCTCTGACTGTCAAGTTCCGAAACGAAAATTATTCAAATTTGCTGAATCTGCATTACGCCCCTGCAACATCCCTTTTTTTACGGGGCGGACATGATATCCGCCCCGAGCGGGCGATTAGAAACGCTGTAACACGCTGATTTTCACGTTACGTCCCACGCCGGACACCGATTCGCCCAGATACGGGTAGTAATCGGTATTCAGCAGGTTATCGACCGTCACACGCGCCTCAAATCCTTTTATTGTCTGCGGCTGCCAACTGGCGAACAAACCATGCAGCACGTATCCCTTACTCTTCGGCAACGACCAAATATCAGCCTGTGGATCGCCATCGGCAGGTGAACGATCCTGTTTACGCACAAAGTCCCCCGTCCAGCCTACGGCCATATCCAGACTCGGAATTTTGGTGCCCAGCGTGGCGTGTGCTGTGGTAGGCGGAATTTCAGCAATCCAGGTTTTATTGCCCCACGGGTTACGTGGTGACGCATCGCGCTCGCCGCGAATCGAGGAGAAAGACAGGCTGCCAAACAGCCAGCGGCTGTCGTAGAAGGATTCAATCTCAACCCCTTCAATGGTATAGCCCGGCAGATTACGGTAGTTAGAGAGCGGTTGCCCGCATGATGATGACGTGCCACTCTGCGTCTGCGCTTCACACAGGATACCGCGACGGTAGAAAATTTCGTTTTTACCGCGGTTACGGAACAGCGTGGTACGAATTTGCAGGCTGTCTTCTTCCAGCATCAGGTTATTGAAGTCCAGAATCGCGCCCAGACGAAATGCTTTAATGCTTTCCACTTCCAGATTACGGCTGGTTCCCGGCACGCTGGATGCCGCAGATTGCACTTCATACTGCTCATCAACGACAGGTGCGCGCCAGGTTCGGCTGGCATCGGCAAACAGAGACAGATTATCCGTCGCTTTCCACAATGCACCAATGCGCGGTGACCAGCCGGTATAGGTCACGCTGCTGTAGTCATGTCCAGCGGCCGGAATGCTGCTGTTATAACGTGGCGCAGCATTGGGTTTCCCCGTATTCGTCACATGGTCATAGCGCACGCCCGGCGTGATGGTCACGCTGCCCAGCGTCACAGCGTCCTGCACATACAAACTACGCGTTTCCTGCTCACCAGCCGGCATGTAGTAAGGCTGGAAATAGCCGTAGTTATACTCGGCGTTATTCTTACCAGATGGATAGTAGATCAGCGTGTCGCGCTTATGCTGGTGCCAACGCATCCCGACCAGCAGCTTATGGTCGAGCGGGCCGGTGGTGAACTGGCTTTCGTTACTGACCTCCGCGAGCTGATCTTTATAGCTTACCCAGCTTTCATTCCCCAACGTGCCCAGATAGCTACCTTGAGAAGCCGAATCAGGGCGTCTGTCGTGCTGTTCGGTTCTCGATGTCGCAAATGACGCGGTCAGATTCAGCCACGGCTTATCCTCAGGCGCAATATTCCATTTCAGCGAGTAGTTTTTATCGACCTGATCGCGGTAAACCAGCTTACGCCGCCAGGCTTCTTCCCAACCGTAGCGATCAATCTCCGACTGCGTCGGTGTCGCCATATCATCACGCTTCGCAGCAAATGGCTGCCAGCCGTCAGATTCGGAGCGCATCGCGGAGAACGTCAGCGTCTGCGCATCCGTCAGGTAGATGTTGGTCTTCAGCAGGTAAGACGCCATATCGCTGGTGGAGTAGACAAAGCGCGAGCCATCGGGACGTTTAATGTTGTCGCCATCGCGCTTGCTCATATAGAGCAGGCCGTCTGCCATCCCGTCTTCCGTGCGGCCATACAGCGCGCCGCTGTAGATATTTTGCCGATCGTTGGTGTGATAGCTGTATTTGACCATCCCACCGAAATTTTCGCCCGGCAGCAGCAGATCGCTGGCGTCTTTGGTATCAACGTGAATGGTGCCGCCGAAGCCGCCGTTACCGCTGCGAATATCATGCGGGCCTTTATCGACATCGATCCGCTTAATCAGCTCTGGCTCAATAAACACCGAGCCTTGGCGGTATTTCTCAAAGCCTTTTGGCGCACCGTCCAGCACGACTTTGACGTCTTCCATATCCCCCATGCCCCAGATATTCAGGCTCTGCCCACCCGGTCGGGGGGAGCCCGCCATCGACACGCCGGGAAGCTTATCGAGCAGGCTGGCAATATTATCAGCCTGCACGCGGTCAACATCAGCCTGACGCAGCACAGAACGCCCAGCGGCAGCACTGTCCGATGTGCCACCAACCACCGAAAGCGTCGGGATCATCAGGCTGCCGTCGCTTCCCTCAGCGGCAAGTGCCGACTCCAGCCGATAACCCGTGGCCGTCGGAACCGCACTCAATCCTGTTCCCGCCAGTGCAACTGCAAAGGCCTCCTGAACGCGGTAGGTTCCCTGCACGCTCCCGCTGGTTTTATTCTGTGTTTGATCGGGAGAAAACGTGAGAATGACATTGGCGCGGCTGGCGATGGCCTGCAACGTGGTGCCTAACGACCCAGCCGGAATAGAAAACGTTATTGTTGGTGCCGTAGTCGCAGCGGCTGTTTCCGCCGCCAACGCCGAGCTGGCTACTCCAGCACTCAATATCAACATGCCAGACAGTGCCAGATGCACTGCCCGCGCCACCGTTAAGGCGGGTTTCTGCCCGGTGCACCCGCCATTATGATTGTTTATCGCCATTGTCATTCCCCTGAAATATTGAAAAAAAAGACACATCAGGTAGGTCACGTGAAAAACAAAATCGGGCAGAAAAATAGCAAAAATTTTCGAGGAAAAGCGTTTAGTACGGCGTTAACGATGATGTTCAGGTAACACATAGCGCTTATTTATGGCGGCAAAACGCACCTTTGGTCACGAGCGGTACACCCTCTGCCATTGATTTTCATGGCACTTGACCTCATCTTAGTAATTAATCCGCAATAGATATCCGCCTTGCCGGTTTCTCTTCAACAGATTCCACTTACTGGCAACGAGATCACCCACAATTATCAGGACGGCACCATGACGAATCCATTACTGACCTCATTTACCCTGCCCCCGTTCTCCAACATCAAAACGGAATATATTGTCCCGGCTGTGAAATCTGCGCTGGATGAATGCCGCGAGACGGTAGAACGCGTAGTGGAGCAAGCGGGGCCGTTTACATGGGATAATCTGTGCCAACCGCTGGCAGACAGCGACGATCGTCTTGGCCGTATTTTCTCTCCCATCAGCCATCTGAACGCGGTGAAGAATAGCCCAGAACTGCGTGCTGTGTATGAAGAGTGCCTGCCGCTGCTGTCCGAGCACAGCACCTGGGTAGGCCAACATGCCGGGCTCTATCAGGCTTACCGCAGCCTGCGTGACGGCGAACAGTACACCGCACTGAGCGTGGCACAGAAGAAATCCGTGGATAACGCGCTGCGCGACTTTGAGCTGTCCGGTATCGGTCTGTCGCCAGAAAAACAGAAACGCTACGGTGAAATCTCCGCTCGTCTGTCCGAACTGGGTTCGCAATACAGCAACAACGTGCTGGATGCCACCATGGGCTGGAGCAAGCTGATTACCGACGTCGCCGAGCTGGATGGCATGCCGGAAAGCGCGCTGGCAGCGGCCAAAGCGCAGGCAGAAGCGAAAGAACAAGAAGGTTGGCTGCTGACGCTGGATATCCCAAGCTATCTGCCAGTGATGACCTACTGCACCAATCAGGCGCTGCGCGAAGAGATGTACCGCGCCTACGGCACCCGAGCCTCCGATCAGGGGCCAAACGCAGGAAAATGGGACAACAGTGAGGTGATGGCGGAAGAGTTGGCGCTGCGTCATGAGCTGGCACAGCTGCTGGGCTTCGACAGCTACGCGCACAAATCGCTGGCAACCAAAATGGCAGAAAACCCGCAGCAGGTGCTCGATTTCCTGACCGATCTGGCGAAACGCGCCCGTCCGCAGGCTGAAGAAGAACTCGCGCAGCTACGCGCCTTCGCCAAAGAACACTACGGCGTGGATGAATTGCAGGCCTGGGATATCACCTACTACAGCGAACAGCAGAAACAGCATCGCTATTCCATCAGCGATGAGCAACTGCGCCCGTACTTCCCGGAAGAACGCGCGGTGAACGGCCTGTTTGAAGTGGTTAAACGCATCTACGGTATTACCGCCAAAGAGCGCAAAGACGTGGATGTCTGGCACCCGGACGTTCGCTTCTTCGATCTGTTCGATGAAAGCGGTGAACTGCGCGGCAGTTTCTACCTCGATTTATACGCCCGTGAACACAAACGCGGCGGAGCCTGGATGGACGACTGCGCGGGTAAACTGCGCAAAGGCAACGGCGAGCTGCAAAAACCGGTCGCCTATCTGGTTTGTAACTTCAACCGTCCGGTTAACGGCAAACCCGCACTGTTCACCCACGACGAAGTCACCACGCTGTTCCACGAATTCGGCCACGGCCTGCACCACATGCTGACCCAGATCGATACCGCCGGTGTCGCGGGCATCAACGGTGTACCATGGGATGCGGTCGAACTGCCGAGCCAGTTCATGGAAAACTGGTGCTGGGAACCTGAAGCGCTGGCCTTTATCTCCGGCCACCACGAAACCGGTGAACCGCTGCCGCAGGAACTGCTGGATAAGATGCTGGCGGCGAAGAACTATCAAGCCGCGCTGTTCATTCTGCGCCAGTTGGAATTCGGCCTGTTCGATTTCCGCCTGCATGCCGAATTTGATCCTGCGAAAGGCGCGCAAATTCTGCCGACGCTGGCGGAAATCAAAGCGCAGGTGGCCGTGGTGCCAAGCCCAAGCTGGGGCCGTTTCCCACACGCGTTCAGCCACATCTTCGCAGGTGGCTATGCCGCAGGCTACTACAGCTATCTGTGGGCCGATGTACTGGCCGCCGATGCCTACTCACGCTTTGAGGAAGAAGGGATCTTCAACCGTGAAACCGGTCAGTCATTCCTGGATAACATCCTGACGCGCGGCGGTTCCGAAGAGCCGATGGAGCTGTTCAAACGTTTCCGTGGCCGTGAACCGCAGTTGGATGCCATGCTCGCGCATTACGGCATCAAAGGATGAGCATCTGCTTAATCGCAGAAGAAGGCGCCGATAGTGGCGCCTTATCTTCTCTGGCTGAGCGCTGGGGACTGGTTTCCGACCCCGATGCGTTGATGGCGTTGGTGCTGACCGCGGAACGCCTGGAACTGCGCAAGCAGGATGAACCGAAGCTTGGCGCGATTTTCGTCGATTTCGTTGCCGGGACAATGGCGCATCGCCGTCGCTTTGGTGGCGGACGCGGCGAGGCTGTCGCTAAAGCCGTCGGTATCAAAAAAGATTACCTGCCGGATGTCGTGGATGCGACGGCCGGGCTAGGGCGCGATGCCTTTGTGCTGGCAGCATTAGGCTGCCACGTGCGTATGGTGGAGCGCAATCCCGTGGTTGCCGCCCTGCTGGACGACGGATTGCGACGTGGTTATCAGGACGCAGAGATTGGCTCGTGGCTACGGGAGCGGCTTACGCTGTTGCACGCATCAAGTATGACCGCGCTGCGTGACATCACGCCGCCACCGGATGTGGTCTATCTCGATCCGATGTTCCCGCACAAACAAAAGAGCGCACTGGTGAAGAAAGAGATGCGGGTATTTCAGTCGCTGGTTGGTGCCGATGACGACGCCGATGCACTACTGGAACCCGCACGAGCACTCGCCAAGAAACGCGTGGTGGTGAAGCGGCCAGACTATGCGCCATCGCTGGCTGGCATACCAGCACAATCTATGCTGGAAACCAAAAGCCACCGCTTCGATTTCTATCTTCCCGCCTAAAAATCTTACCGCCGCGACGCGAAGCGTCCTGGCGGCTAAAAACTTAGCCTGCTTCGCATTTCCTACGCTACTTTTGCAAAGTCTGTAGCACAAATGGGAAGTAAATCGCATAATTTCACGCTATCACCTTTTATGACACTAAGATGACATAATGAAAAAAACGCTTCTGTCACTTCTGCTTTGTTTGAGTACTTCTGCTATGGCCGCTCAAGAACCCGTCAATATTACGATTCTGGGGACATCCGACCTGCATGGCACCTTTGTTCCCTGGGATTACGCCACCGACACCGCCAACATGGCTGGCAGCCTGAGTCAGATCGCCACACAGGTGCATAAAGTTCGTGCGCAGCAGCCGAATGTGATTCTGGTTGATGCGGGCGACACCATTCAGGGCAACTTTGTCGAAACCTTCAAAAATGACAAAACCAGCCCGATGATTCTTGGTTTTAACGCCATGAATTACGACGTCTGGGTCATGGGCAACCACGAGTTCGATTTTGGACTGAACGTGCTTTCCACCTCGCTTGACCAGTTCAAAGGCACCGCGCTGGCGGGCAACATTTTTTGGGAAAGCGGTAAACCTTACTTACCCGCCTATAAAATTGTCGAACGACAGGGCGTGAAGATTGGCATCATCGGTATGGATACGCCGATGACCGCTGAGTTCGCCAAGGGCACTGACCGCGTAAAAGGGCTGAACTTTACCGATCCCGTGGGGGCAGTGAAAACCGTTATCCAGCAAATCCACGGTAAAGTGGATGCCATCGTGCTGGTCGCCCATATGGGAATCGATAACGAGAACCAGCGACCGGGTACTGGCGTCGGCGATATTGCCCGCGCGAACCCTGAATTAGCCGCCATCGTCGCAGGTCATATGCACGTAAAAGTGGATAAAGAGGTGATTAATGGTGTGATCGTCACCGAACCGGACAGATATGGCCGCGCGCTGTCGCGCATCGATTTACAGTTTGAACAGCAAAACGGCAAGTACGTGCTGATCAACAAAGACAGCTATACCTATTCGATTAAAGACGTGGATTCTGACCGCAAGATGGAAGACATCTACGAGCCTTATCACAATACCCTGCGCGCCAATGCGAACCGCCCGATTGCACAGCTCCTCGAGCACGATCTGGTGCCGCAAGATGCCGTGAAAGGTATTCCTCAGGTACACGTACAGGATACCGGCATCAGCGCCCTGTTCCAGGAAGCCAGCCGTCATTACGCCCCTAAAGCGCAGGTCATCGCGCTGCAAATTGATAACGATAAGCCAAAGCTGAATGTCGGCACCATCGCCGCGAAGGACATTGCCTTTAACTATCAATATGCTGGCGGCGAGATCACGGTTTATCAGCTCACCGGAAAAGAACTGAAGAAATACATGGAGTGGTCAGCGGGTTACTTCAACCAGTTGCAGGACGGCGATGTCACTTACAGCTTCAATCCGCAGCGTCGCGCGTCCAAGTATTCCACCAATGATTTCTTCGACGGCGTAACTTACACCATCGACCTGACGAAACCCGCTGGGCAGCGCATCACCGACTTGAAACTGAATAACGGCATGCCGGTTACCGACGACATGCCGATTCGTCTGGGCATGAACAGCTATCGCATGGGCCATCTGACGCAGAAAGGCGGCGTACTGGAAGGTAGGCAATTCCCTGTGCTGTCGGATACCAAAGTGGAATATGGCGAAGAGGCGGGTACGATCCGTAACCTAACCATCCGTTATCTGACTGAGGTGAAAAAAGGCCAATACGAAGGTACGGTGCCGCAGCGCTGGAAACTGGCGGGATTGCAGGGCTATGAGCGTGAACGCCACATTGTCGCATCGTTGCTCAACAGCGGGAAAATCAGCGTACCGACCTCAGACGATGGCCGCTACAGCAACGTGCAATCCATCAACGTGAAATCGTTACTGCTGCCTGATGCCGCGCAGCGGGAGAAACGCGTAGCGGAACTGACACAACAGCGCGACAGCGCCACCAACGCGTTGACCAAACAGCGGCTGAACGATCAGCTGACGATTATCGCGGCGATTAATTAATAGTCGCTCCCTTGCCGCACACGTAACTCTGCGGCAAGGGTAAACGTAGATGACAGATTACACGACGCCCTGCGCCAGCATCGCGTCGGCCACTTTTACAAAGCCCGCCACGTTGGCACCGCGCACGTAGTTCGTCTGGCTGTCTTCGCCGCCATACTGCACACACGCATTGTGAATGTCTAACATGATGTGGTGCAGACGCGCATCCACCTTCTCGGCTTTCCAGCCCAAACGTGCCGCGTTCTGCGCCATTTCCAGCCCGGATGTCGCCACGCCGCCGGCGTTAGCCGCTTTGCCCGGCGCAAACAGCACGCCAGCATCCAGGAACGCATCGGTCGCAGGGATCGTGGTTGGCATGTTGGCACCTTCTGCCACGGCTTTCACACCGTTAGCAATCAGCGTCTGTGCCGCTGGCAGATCCAACTCATTCTGCGTCGCACACGGCAGCGCGATGTCTACCGGTACTTCCCACGGTGTTTTGCCTGCAAGGTAGGTCAACTTCGCTTCGCGCGCGTAATCTTCCACGCGGCCATAGCGTTTATTCTTGATCTCTTCCAGCAGCGCCAGTTTTTCTGGGGTAAATCCGCTCTCATCCACCACCGTGCCGTTGGAATCCGATGCCGTGACCACACGCGCACCCAGTTCCATCGCTTTTTCAATCGCGTACTGCGCCACATTACCGGAGCCGGATACCGCAACACGCATGCCTTCAAAGCCCAAACCGTGGCGTTTCAGCATCGCTTCCGTGAAGTAGATCAGGCCGTAGCCCGTCGCTTCAGGACGAATAAGACTCCCGCCGAACGACAATCCTTTACCGGTGAAAACGCACGCCGTGTTGTTGGTCAGCTTCTTCATCATGCCGGTCATGAAGCCGACTTCACGGCCACCCACGCCGATATCGCCCGCCGGAACGTCCGTATCCGCCCCCAGATGACGATACAGTTCCGTCATCAGCGCCTGACAGAAGCGCATGACTTCACCCTGGCTTTTCCCTTTCGGGTTAAAGTCCGAGCCACCTTTGCCGCCGCCCATTGGCAGCGTCGTCAGCGCATTTTTGAACGTCTGCTCGAATCCGAGGAATTTCAGAATCGACAGGTTAACGGACGGGTGGAAACGCATACCGCCTTTGTATGGCCCGATCGCGGAGCTGAACTGGACGCGCCAGGCGCGGTTTACCTGTACCTGCCCTTTGTCGTCCGTCCATGCGACGCGGAACTGAATCACACGTTCCGGCTCTACCAATCGCTCCAGCAGGCTGTAATCCGCATAGTGAGGGTTCTGCTCCAGAAAAGGCCACAGTGTGGAAAGGACTTCATTAACAGCCTGTAGAAATTCAGGCTGATGCGGATCGCGTTGTTGAACAGAATCAAGAAAACTTGCCAGAGATACGATTTGTGCCATGAACAGCTCCTGATTGAACGAATAAGCTCCCTTCTGCTTCTTTATTTTTAGACACGCAGAAGCTTGTGGGATCGGTGAAAATGATGTTGTGTCCTCTGGACTATAACACTGGCGATGGATATTTAAGCAAGCGTTTTCTTTTCAGATAAACGTTATAATCCAATGAGATAGGAAGTGGTTTTCGGTGATTTTGGAAGGAAAATTTGCCATAAGTTTTTGTTATATAACAAAAGGCACAGCTAAGAAGCCGTGCCTTTCATCACTGAAAAAAAATGCAAAAAAAGCTAATTTTTATTCGTCTTCCTCATCACGCAGCGGCACGATGAGCATGTCGATATGCACGGTATTAATCAGTTGGCGTGCCGACGACATCAGTTTGCTCCAGAAGTCCTGATGGTGGCCGCACAACACGAGGTCGACATCGTATTTCTTGATTGCATCAACCAGTACCTGCCCTAAATCGCCGCTGCCGCTCAACGTTTCGCTGATGGGGTAGCCCGCGCTCTGAGACAACTCAGTCAATGCATTCTGGGTTTCTTCGGAAATACGCTGTTGCATGTCCCCCAGATTGACGTCAATAAGTCCCGTGTAAAGATCGGAGTAATTAACATCGACATGGATTAACGAGACTTTCGCATTGTACGGTCTTGCCATTGAAACGGCTTTTTCCACTAACACTTTGCTTTCTGGAGAAAGGTCAACAGCAATAAGGATGTGTTTGTAAGCCATAATAAGACTCCTTCCGTAAAGACTAATTAAGGGTTAGCAGATATTTCTCCTGCCGCTCAAATACTTAACAGCTAATTATATACCCTAAATAATTCGAGTTGCGTGAAGGCGGCAACCTAGCGCTGGCCCGAAGGGTGAACCTCATAAAATGAGGTTCATTAATCCCCAGAAGCTTACACAGGTAAGTGACTGGGGTGAGTAAGGGCAACCAACGCACAAGCAGCTTGAAGTATGACGGGTATAAGATAGCACTCGTCCGTGCTATCGTACTGTTCAGTCGATCACAACCCGTTTTCAAACCTGTTAATTCTATTGATAAGTGTAGTAGAAACCGCTCCTTTTCACAGGTAAATCGCGCAGCTTCTTCTTTCGAAAAGGGCATTGCCTCGTCGAAAATCGTCCTTCATGCTGATTGCGCCTGCCTCTCTGGCACAAACGAACATTCTTCTTCTACACTACAAGTAGGGAGCGGTGAGCCTGTTCGCTGCACCTTGGGATGGAAAACGAGAGTGGGGCTAGCCGTGATGCCGTTGGCTAGCCAAAATGACAATAAAATCGTGCGCAAGCGCGTGGCATAGCTATTCGTTACTATTCGTTCGTAGAAAAACATCGCAGAAAAACGTCGTCGACAAGCGTCGCAGATAAAGAGTAACGCTTGTCATCGGTGACAGGTGGACAACGGGAAGATATGGCCATCAAATCTGACGAATAGAACGACCGGGAGGGAAGCATGATTAGTACATTTGCGCTTTTCTGGGCTTTATGTATCGTCTGCATCATCAATATGGCGAGGTACTATTCTTCATTACGCGTGTTACTGCTGATTTTGCGTGACTGCGACCCACTGCTTTACCAATACGTTGATGGAGGAGGTTTTTTTACATCGCACGGTCAGCCAAGTAAACAGATCCGGCTGGTAGGCTATATCTACGCACAACGCTATCTCGATCATCACGACCCTGAATTCATTCGCCGCTGCGAGCGGGTACGGGGACAGTTCCTGCTTACTACCGCCCTGTGCGGCCTTATCGTTACCAGCTTGATTGCCATGATGTTGTGGTATTAAAACGCTGGTACTTACACAATCACGGGTATTAACACAGTCATTGGTCCTAACACCATGAACGTCGATAAAAAGTAAAAAGGCGATTCCCCACAGAATCGCCTTTTTTATGACGGACATTCTTGTCCGTCATGCGGGCCGTCGCAAGCGACGTGAAAACGTTCCCTACGTTTTGCTGAGGTTAGATCAGCTTCAACGCCAGCCAGTACAGCGTACCGGACATCAGCATTGAGACAGGCAGCGTCAACACCCAGGCCAGCAGAATACTTCTTATCGTCTTGCCCTGTACACCACCGCCGTCCGCAATCATCGTTCCGGCAACCGCCGAAGATAATACGTGCGTGGTGGAAACCGGCATACCGGTGTAGCTGGCAACACCAATCGACAGAGCCGCCGTCACCTGCGCTGAAACGCCCTGTGCGTAAGTCATGCCCTTCTTACCGATCTTCTCACCGATGGTCACGGCAACACGTTTCCAACCCACCATCGTGCCCAGAGACAGCGCTAATGCGACAGCAACGATGATCCAAAGCGGTGCATACTCAATGGTCTGAAGCATGTCTTTACGCAGGTTGCTCAGGTAGCGTTTATCTTCGCCCGACGTTTCTGGCAGCTTGATCACCTTATCCATCGTGTCAGAGATACACATCAGCAAACGACGCACTCTGCTGCGATCGTCAGGGTTCAACTGATCGTAACTTTTCAGGTTACTCAGCAGACCCTGTGTACGCTCAATCGCAATCATCACGCGTGAACTGTCACAGTGGAACTCTTTCTGACCGTTGCCGGGAATCGTGTTTTCCGGCGTAGGAATCACAGGAGGAGACAAGTCAATAACGTGCGCCAATGCGTCGCCGTGCTGCTTGTAGTACTCCTGCAAATTGACAACGGCATCACGGGTACGGCTGATGTCATAGCCAGACGCATTCATGTTAACAATAAACCCGGCTGGCGCGACGCCAATCAGCACCAGCATAATCAAGCCGATACCTTTCTGACCGTCATTTGCACCGTGAGAGAAGCTCACCCCAATCGCCGATAAAATCAGCGCGGTACGCGTCCAGAACGGCGGCTTACGTTTGCCATCCTGCTTTTCGCGATCGACGGGCGTTAGATGCACGCGCTTACGCTTTTTACTGTTGTTCCAGAAGCGGCGCAGAACCAGCAGCATCAGGCCAGCGACCACCATGCCCACAATCGGCGAGAGCAGCAGCGACAGGAAAATACTGATCATTTTCGGCACATTCAGCGCATCCACGACGGAAGTATCCGTCAACAGCGCGTTGGTCAAACCAATACCGATAATGGAGCCGATCAGCGTGTGAGAACTAGAGGCAGGAATACCGAAGTACCAGGTACCCAGGTTCCAGATAATGGCAGCCAGCAGCATGGAAAAGACCATTGCCAAACCGTGCGCCGAACTCACGTTCAGTAATAAATCCGTGGGGAGAAGGTGAACAATTGCATAGGCCACGCTCAGGCCGCCCAGCAACACACCGAAGAAATTAAAGATACCCGCCATCACAACGGCAAACTCGGCGCGCATGGCTCGGGTATAAATAACAGTGGCAACGGCATTCGCAGTATCGTGAAAACCGTTAATGGCTTCATACATCAGTACAAACAACAAAGCCAGTATCAACATCAGGCCAGTGTAGTAATCCAAACCGGCAAATAAATGTAGCATAAACGTTAGGCCATTTAGTGGTCATGAACGCGGCGCATTATCGGCGACAAGCAGGGGTCGGGAAAAGCAAAATATGACATTTTTTTGACTTAATATGTGACGGCAATCGGTGGATAAACCACTTAATCAATAAAAATCAAATAATTATATATTTTTACTAAAATATGCAAATTGTTACGCTGGTATCGAACAAAAACCAACACTACAATTTGCCGCCCTACGGCTTTCAGCCTGTGGCAATCCAAGAAGATAAACTCACTCATCGGAGAAATGCATTGTGGAACAGTTTGACGCTGTCATCATCGGTGCCGGTGCAGCAGGCATGTTTTGCGCGGCACAGGCAGGACAACGCGGACTGCGTGTTCTACTGCTCGATAACGGCAAGAAAGCTGGCCGGAAAATATTGATGTCCGGCGGCGGTCGCTGCAACTTTACCAATATGTATGCAGAGCCCGCGGCGTATCTGTCCCACAATCCTCACTTTTGCAAATCGGCACTGGCGCGTTATACCCAATGGGATTTCATCAGTCTGGTCAACAGCCACCGTATCGCTTATCACGAGAAAACGCTCGGCCAGTTATTTTGCGATGATTCCGCGCAGCAAATCGTGGACATGCTGGTAACAGAATGTGAGCAGGCGAACGTCACTCTCCGTCTGCGCAGTGAAGTTACCTCGGTGGAGAAATCAGACGATCTGTTCACCGTCCAGCTAAGCAACGGCACAGCATTCCAAAGCGCATCGTTAGTCGTTGCCTGCGGCGGTCTGTCGATGCCCGGCCTGGGTGCGACGCCGTTTGGCTACCAGCTTGCCGCACAGTTCGGCATCAACGTGCTCCCAACTCGCGCTGCACTGGTGCCCTTTACGCTGCACAAGCCGCTGCTAGAACAGTTACAAACACTCTCCGGCGTCTCCGTGCCTACCGTCGTCACCGCAGAAAACGGCGTGACGTTCCGTGAAAACATCCTATTTACGCACCGTGGGCTATCTGGCCCCGCTATTTTGCAGATTTCCAGCTACTGGCAGGCTGGTGAATTCGTCACCATCAACCTGCTGCCCGATCGCGATCTCACGCAGCTCATCAACGACGAGCGCACTGCTCATCCGAACCAAAGCCTGAAAAACACGTTGGCACAATGGCTACCTAAACGGCTGGTTGAATGCCTGCAAGCGTTAGGGCAACTGCCGGACGTCACGCTGAAGCAGTTGAATAGCGCACAGCAAACGCAGATTGAACAGCGCCTGCAAGAGTGGCGCGTGCAGCCAAACGGTACGGAAGGTTATCGCACGGCCGAAGTGACCATCGGTGGCGTTGACACCCGCGCGCTGTCCTCCAAAACCATGGAAGCCAGTACAGTGCCAGGGTTGTATTTCATCGGTGAAGTGGTCGATGTGACCGGCTGGCTCGGCGGCTATAATTTCCAATGGGCGTGGAGCTCAGCATGGGCGTGTGCACAGGCGCTGCCTTTCTGCAAATAGGCACTATAATAACCTTTATTCAGCGCTCTCCTTTAATTTATGGAGAAAAGGACGTCTCTACATAGGCCTCAGCTGCCAGAAAGGAGATGTGGATGAGCCCCAGACGTAGTGAACATAAAATCAACCTATTCCAGTTACTGGTTGCAGGCATGCTGCCACTGCTGCTTGGATTATTGTTCACGTTTGTTGAGTCCAGATTAATGGTAAAGCGTGATTTGGAATCCACCGCGCAAATCGCGATGAATCATGCCGAGAATATTTCGACACAGGCATGGCAGATGGTGGATCGCCTCCAGCGCTTTCATGGTCAGCCCTGCGACATCATCGGCGATGAACTGCAACGTCTTGGTTCGGTCTTTTCTTACTTCCGCGCTATCGGCGTTATCCATAATACTGACGTCTATTGCTCTTCAACGTTTGGTAGCACGCTGACGCCACTGAGCCGCGTCATTCAACAACCGCTACCGGAGACCTATTCTGAGCGCTGGAGCCTGTCAATTGCAGGTTCAGACAACGTAAAAGGACGCCCGGCGCTGATCTTCGTCCAGATGCCTCTCACAGGTTACGGCGCTTACGCGATGGTCGATGCGCAATACCTCATTGATCTTATGACTGCGATTAGTAAGATTCGCGGCTATCAACTTATCCTGCAAATGGATAACGGTCACCCGATTCAAACGGGTCCAACCATTACGCCCCACAGGAGCCTATTTTCTACCTCTGCGCTTGAAATCAAATCGAGCCGCTTTCCGATTACCCTCAATGTTACCGCACCCGTTTCTCAAGAAATTATCAACTGGAAGCAGGCGTTCTTCACGTTTCTGCCACTGGCCATTATTCTCTCTCTGCTTTTCACTACGGCAATGTGGTACTGGCAAAAACGTAAGTTATTCTTCCGCGAAGAAATCCGTAAGGGCATCGCTAACGGCGAATTCTCCGTCTATTACCAGCCGATCTATGACGCACAATCACAAACCTGCACCGGAGTAGAGACGTTGCTGCGCTGGCGACGCAGCAATGGGCTGTGGATTAGACCCGATATATTTATCTCGGCCGCCGAAGCAGAAAGTATGATCATTCCCATCACCCGGCATTTATTTGATCTGGTGGCGTCAGATATCGCCAGTTGGCAGGTAAAACCGGGGTTCCACTTGGGGCTCAACGTTGCAGCAGAGCATTTGCATCACCCAAGTTTCGTCTCAGACGTACACCGCTTCGCAGAGAAAGTCGCCTCTCATTCATTGAGCATTACACTGGAGCTGACGGAGCGTAACCTCATCAGCAACGGCCCTGAAATCATACAGCGCCTGCATCAGTTGCGTGAAGATGGCTTTATGATTGCCATTGATGACTTCGGCACCGGCCACTGCTCACTCTCTTATCTGCAAAACTTTCCGCTGGATTGCCTGAAAATAGATCAGGGATTCGTCAGTGCGATCTCATCTCCGGATGAAGAAGCCCCTATTCTTGATGCCATTATTAATTTGAGCCATCGCATCAAGCTTCAATCCGTAGCAGAGGGCGTGGAAACTGAACAACAGCTCATGTATTTACAACGGCGCGGCGTCAAATATATACAAGGATTTCTTTATGCTAAGCCGATGGACAATGAATCGCTGCTAGTCTGGCTTCACTACAATGGTAATAGATCGATAGAGAGCTTTATGATGAAAAATGAAGAAGGGAAGAAAAACAACTAACCGGCGGAAGCATGTCCACCGGTTTTCTATATCATATATACCCTAAGCATGACAAAACGTTAGCGTTTTGAACAACGCATAAGCAGCTTGAAGTATGACGGGTATAAATCAGAAACGATAACCGACGCCAACATTAAAGGCATCTACACGCGTTTCATAAATCTTCGTGCCTTCGTAACCAATATCAATCGCCCAGTTTGCTACTGGCGTAATTTGAATACCGGCGCCGTAAGCAAAGCGGGTCTCCTTCTCACTACCGGAATCAGCAAAAGTACCGTAATCGTATTTCCAGTCTACTTTCCCATGACCAACACCCGCTAAACCATAAACGCTGACATAGTCGTTAAAGCGGTAAGATGGGCCTGCCATCAAGGAATAGTATTTAAGTTTAGTCGTGTCATTGGAGTTGAAGTCACGATCATAATAATCTTCTTTTGCTCCCAGATAAGTGAAAGAACCGATAATGCCAAGAGCAGAATCGCCCTGATAATGGTATTTGGCCGTAATCCCTTTCGGATCTTTAAAGTCATCGACTTTCGCCTGAGCATAACCCAAAGATACCGTTTGTGTTGCCTGAGCAGCAGACATTCCCATGGCACAAGCAATCAGAGTGGAAAGCAGCAGTGTTGTTTTTTTCATGATCGAAACATCTTCCATGTTTGAATAAAAAGACGGTTTCAACATAGCGAATATACAAGTATCGCGGATGTTGGTCGCACATAAATTTACATTTAAATACGGAGAGGTAAAGTCAGTCTTATTTTTAAACAACTGGAGGGTTTTTTATTTAAACATTTAAAAAACAAAAAGATAAGTATTTATTATGGTGATTAATGTGAGATTTCAAACGCTATTTTTGGGAACATTCCGAACTGGAAGTAGTGAGAATATGAAAATCTTCGACACCCAGGAATACTGAGAGAAACCTTGAATTTGCTAAGGGAATTTTCACAAACAACTATTTTCAAGCGATACTGTTTCTAAAATAGACAGTATGAATAGACGATGATTGAAACAAGAGAAAAACTGAGAATGATTTACTGAGGAAGTGTGTTGGTCGGCGAGAGAGGATTCGAACCTCCGACCCACTGGTCCCAAACCAGTTGCGCTACCAAGCTGCGCTACTCGCCGAATGCGGGCGCATATTACTGCTACCTTATTAGAGCGTCAATACCTTTTTAGCAAAAGGATTTCAGTTGCCGTTAAAGTATCCATCCTTGTATTCGCAGCCTGAAATCGACGTCCTTGTCCGTGATTCATGTCAATTAGCGGGTCTCTGACACCAGTTATTTTTAGGGTTAATACCACCGTCAGGCGATGTGTATCCAACACATCCAAGAATGGTGTCAAACAGCTCTTCATGGCGATGTGTTTTGCCAACGCGCTGCTGCGCTTTCAACTGCTCAAACGCATGCAGATTATCGGTGTCAGCCAGAAATTTGTCTGATGTCCAGACCATCATCGGTGAACGAAACTGTTCGGGTGGTGCCATCTCACGCGGCGTACCGTGCAAATGGTAGTTATCATCAATGGATTCACCGTGATCGGATGCGTAAAACACGATCGCTTTCTTATCCCGAACCTGATCGATCACACTATCGATAAAGCTATCGGTATAGAGCACGCTATTATCAAACGCATTAATCAACTGCTCACGGGTACAGGAGGCATCAACGCCCATACACTCTGGCTGATAGCGCGCATAGCTGCGAGGATAACGCATGGAATACAGGTAATGAGAACCTTTGGTATGCAGCACAATCAGATGCTTACCTTTGGGGTAGCGGGCCAGCGACTCCTTGACCTCATCGACCAGCAACATATCCTGCACCGATTTACCGTCGTTGTGCTTCTCTGATGCAATCATTTCGCGGAAAGAGTAGTTGTTCGCCTCAATGCTATTGTAGAACCACACCTCACTTTGCATAGCAAACAGCTCAGAGGTAAAGCCCAACTCTTTCATTACAGCAAAGACATTCTGTTCTTTCAGCGTTCGCTGCGGGTTGTCTTCCGTACCGCCTTCTCGCACAAACATACAGCGCATGGAAAGCTTGGTTGAGGTATCACATGACTGACCACGGAATGCGACCAGATTCTTTTCTTTCGATAGCTTCGGCGTCGTATCTCGCTCGTAGCCTAACAGCCCCATATGATCCCAACGGGTTGTTTCACCGATAATGAAAACCACGTAGGTATCATCAATGCCCTTCGGCGGGACATAGGTAAAATGCTGAGCTGGATCGAAAAGATGGGAGGAATCCTGACTCTCGTCATACTTGGTATACGCAAATAACCCTACCGCAGACAACCAGTTAGAAGGAAGATACGAGTGAGCCACTACGCCACCATAGCTGGGCAAATCCACATTGGACTCTCGCTCGGACACTGACTGAACGTTGTCCATATAGCGAAGCGGCATCCAAACCAGCGCAACGACAGAGGCAAGAACCAGAAGAGGAAGCAACCGCTTTCCCGGTGATTTAAGCTGTTCGATCAGCGTATGACGTAGCGAGTTCTTCCAGATCAAAAACAGCGGCAATGCACTCACTGCCAGCATCCACAGGAAAAAACGAAAACCAATAACTTCTTTAGAAAGATCAATATCCGTGGTCATGACCGCAGCAATAATGCCATAGCCAATCACGACATTAAAAAATGTCATGTAATAGCTGGCTGCAACGGAAATCAATACCAAAAGAGACGCGATAATCCGATAAAAACGACGTCCCCCGAGTGAAATTATCCTCATTAGGAAAAAGGTAAATAATATACTCGCCGTCAATTCAACAAGAGCGGGAATAAATGTTGGAACCTGGTTACCGGCAGAGAGTGAAAAATAATCAAACCGGCGATAATACACTGAGATATTGAGAAAAAGACCAATATAAATTGCCAGGACAAACGATAATTTGGGTTGCGAAAAAGATGCTACAAACTTCATTATGACAAGTGCTCCAACAAACTTTTCTTATTATCTGAAGCTATACGACAACATGCGTATGCCTGAGTTCAACGGAAGTAATCAGACTATCAGGCATTTCTATATCGTAAAACAGCAAATAGTCTTATACCCATCATACTTCAAGTTGCATGTGCGTTGGCTGCGTTCAGTCACCCGAATCACTTACCTGAGTAAGCTCATCGGGATTTCTTCTCTTGCCGCCTTCCTGGAACTCGAATTATTTGGGGTATAGATCTTTAATTCGTAAATTTCACTTATGATTAAGTGGAGAGAATAGAAAAAAATTGTCCTTTTGTGTGAATGAACACACGAAAAAATAAAAGGATCGATACCAATATGTTTTAAAAAATTACCACCACTTATCTATGTATGCCTTCACGATCTAATCGGGTAATTAATTCCATGACGATAGGGTGCTTCAGGAACGCCATAATCTCTTCTGCACGTCGCTCCCCAATACCGGAAAACTGTCGCCACTGTTGCGCCGTCCACTGCTGTAACGCCAGCCAATCCACATTATCTAACGCGCTAATTGCGGAACGAGGAACAGGAATACCCAAGGCAAGTAGCCAGCGGGAGAGCGGCATCTTCCGTGCCGACTGCAAGCTCTCATAGATATCTCGCGCCCGCTTATCGCCCATGCCATTGACCGCATTAAGCTGTGCCTCCGTCAGAGATAACCATGACAGCACATCCTCCAGTAAATCATGTTGCATCAGGCGTAGCCACATCCCTTCACGTAATCCCGCGAGCTTTAAACCGTGCTCTCCACTCAACCAGACTAAACGCGCTAGAAATTGCTGCTGACAAACCGCACTATACCGAAAACAGCTAAAAGCATGGAAATCATGTTCGCTGGGGGAGACGATCGCTGGCCGTTCAGTGCCACGCCATACCACATTATCAAGACGTGGAATCCCCTGCCCTGCCAGGCTAACGCTCACCCGATCGCCGGGCAATACGTCCCACTGTTTCCAACGAGACAGCGACCCTACATTCACCCGACTGACCGATTTGTCATCTAATTTAAGAGGATTGAGTTTTAACACCACGGCGATCTTACCCGTCCGCCCGACAGAAAACACCACATCAGCCACTTCCGCAACCTGATGAACAGGCGGGTATTTCCATGCGATCGCCCAATCGGCGGATGTATTGCGCCAATAGCGCCCCTGCGGCTCTTTAGTTTGGCGGATAACTACGCCATCCGTCACAAAAGGCAGCGGACCGTGATACCAGTCATGACGCCATTTCTCAGCGTCGGCGAGTGACTCAATGGCTTGGGTATAGTCCGCCGTCATGGCAAACCCCATTTCCTTCAATTTCTCCAGACGCTCAGGCATCGTCTTTGGGCCATCCGGCCATTCCCAGACAAACAGCCCCATCTGCGACAACACAGAAGATGGCTGATGACGACGCATTTCACCGGCCACGACCGAGCGTGCATTAACACCGCCCTGAATACGCTGTCGATGATCGGTCATCTTCAGGAACAGCTCCCCTTGCAATACCAATGAAGAAGGCGCATCGGTTAATAGGTGAGGTATTCCCGGAATCAAGCGGGCTTTTTCCGTCCAGTCTTCACCTTGCAGGCCGTTACCCCGGCTAACCGCGGACATGAGCTTACCGTGCTGGTAGACCAGCGTAACAGCCACACCATCCACTTTTGGCTGAATCCATAAATCCTCATGCTGTGCGATCCATTGCATCAACTGTCTACGATCGGACAATTTTTTCAGTCCCGTATGGGCAACAGGATGGGGCTGCTTGCCATTATCGGGTAACCGGGTGGGAATAGGGTTTTGGGGCTGGAAACATCCTAGCCACTGGTTTAACTGTTCCCGCAGTTGATCATAAACATCATCTGCTATCGGGCTTTTCCCTTCGGTGTAATACACGTCATCCCACTGTTCTAACTGGTGACGCAATGCATCAATTTCTTTGCCGGAACGCGTGCTATCCCAATCGGGGCACACCGCACCAGCCACAGGGAAACTACTGCTTCCAACCACGAAGATAATCAAAAATGCTCTGATCCTGCGCCACATAGCCCTTCCTGCCATCCATTAGCGAATGGCCGCAGTACATAGCAATGCAGAGGAGAATACGAGGCGAAAAAAAGAGAAATGCCAAACGCGCCGCAAGATGATTTATCGTTTGCAGCACTCATAAAAAAGACGGGAACGCGCTTCGCAATCTAAAAAATAAACGTTGGCAAAAGGTTTGCCCAAGGGCATAACAAAAAAACAGTCAGCGGAGAATTTATCGCAGCGCGACTGATGACATATAGGCGTGTATAATGCGGGGAAATGCGCATTTTTCTGCTGCATATCACCATTCACCATCGTAACCGTTAATAAAACTTCATTATGGCTCAAGGCACGTTATATATCGTTTCTGCTCCCAGTGGAGCCGGGAAATCCAGCCTGATTCAGGCGTTATTAAAAACTCAGCCGCTTTACGACACTCAGGTATCGATTTCGCATACCACGCGAGCTAAACGACCGGGAGAAAACCACGGCGAACACTATTTCTTCGTCGAAGTCGATGAATTTAAGCGTATGATTCAGGATAACGAGTTTCTGGAACACGCTGAAGTTTTTGGCAATTACTACGGTACGTCCCGACCGGCCATTGAGCAGGTATTAGCGACGGGCGTTGATGTTTTTCTGGATATCGACTGGCAAGGAGCCAAGCAAATCCGCGCCCAAATGACGCACGCGCGCAGTATCTTCATTCTGCCGCCGTCAAAAGAAGAGCTGGCTCGCCGCCTACGTGGCCGTGGACAGGACAGCGATGAAGTTATTGCCCGTCGTATGTCTCAGGCGGTGGCTGAAATGACGCACTACGGCGAGTATGATTACCTGATTGTGAATGATGATTTCGATCTGGCGCTGCTCGATCTAAAAACCATTATTCGCGCCGAACGTCTGCATTTGAGCAGGCAAAAGGTTCGGCATGATGCATTAATCACCAAACTATTGGCAGACTGACGCCTCTTTCAGTATGATGCCCAGTCATTTTATTTCCTGTGGAGTAGCACATTATGGCACGCGTAACTGTTCAAGACGCTGTAGAGAAAATTGGTAACCGTTTTGACCTGGTGTTGGTCGCTGCTCGTCGCGCCCGTCAAATCCAGACTGGCGGCAAAGATCCGTTGGTTCCTGAAGAAAACGATAAGTACACCGTGATCGCACTGCGTGAAATCGAAGAAGGTCTGATCAACAACCAGATTCTGGATGTTCGTGACCGTCAGGAACAGCAAGAGCAGGAAGCCGCAGAGATTCAGGCGGTCACCGCGATTGCTGAAGGCCGCCGTTAATCACATCACGAGTCGCCCTTGTACATTTTTGAAAGCCTTAATCTGCTGATTCAACGTTATCTGCCAGAAGATCAGATCAAACGTTTACAGCAGGCTTACTTAGTTGCACGTGATGCTCACGAGGGGCAGACTCGCTCCAGCGGTGAACCCTACATCACACACCCTGTTGCCGTCGCCTGTATTCTGGCGGAGATGCGTCTCGATTACGAAACGCTGATGGCAGCACTGCTGCATGATGTCATAGAAGACACCCCCGCCACCTATCAGGACATGGAACAGCTTTTCGGTAAAAGCGTTGCTGAACTGGTAGAGGGCGTGTCCAAGCTGGACAAGTTGAAGTTCCGCGATAAGAAAGAAGCGCAGGCTGAAAACTTTCGCAAAATGATCATGGCGATGGTGCAAGATATTCGCGTCATCCTGATCAAACTCGCAGACCGTACCCATAATATGCGCACACTGGGCTCATTGCGCCCGGACAAGCGCCGCCGCATTGCCCGCGAAACGCTGGAAATATACAGCCCGCTGGCACATCGCTTGGGTATCCATCACCTCAAAACCGAGCTGGAAGAGCTCGGTTTTGAGGCGCTGTATCCGAACCGTTATCGCGTCATTAAAGAGGTCGTCAAGGCCGCTCGCGGTAACCGCAAGGAAATGATTCAGAAAATCCTGTCGGAAATCGAAGGGCGTTTGACTGAGGCCGGGATTGCCTGCCGCGTCAGCGGTCGCGAAAAACACCTGTATTCCATCTATTGCAAAATGCACCTGAAAGAGCAGCGTTTTCATTCCATTATGGATATCTACGCGTTTCGGGTCATTGTGAAAGAGTTGGACACCTGCTATCGCGTGCTCGGCCAGGTTCACAGCCTGTATAAGCCGCGCCCGGGTCGAGTGAAAGACTACATTGCCATTCCCAAAGCCAACGGCTATCAGTCACTGCACACGTCTCTGATTGGCCCGCACGGCGTGCCGGTCGAAGTACAAATTCGCACTGACGACATGGATCAAATGGCGGAAATGGGTGTTGCTGCGCACTGGGCCTATAAAGAAGGCGAGAGCAGTACTACCGCACAGGTACGCGCCCAGCGCTGGATGCAAAGCCTGCTGGAACTCCAGCAAAGTGCCGGTAGCTCATTCGAATTTATCGAAAGCGTGAAGTCCGATCTCTTCCCTGACGAGATGTACGTATTTACGCCGGAAGGCCGTATTGTGGAACTCCCCGCAGGTGCGACGCCCGTCGATTTCGCCTACGCGGTACACACCGATATTGGGCATGCCTGCGTCGGTGCTCGCGTCGATCGCCAACCTTACCCACTGTCGCAGTCGCTCACCAGCGGCCAAACCGTTGAAATCATTACTGCGCCAGGTGCCAGACCGAATGCCGCGTGGCTTAACTTCGTGGTCAGCTCCAGAGCACGTTCCAAAATTCGCCAGATGCTGAAAAACCTCAAGCGTGATGATTCCGTGAGTCTCGGTCGCCGTTTGCTGAACCACGCATTGGGCAACGGCCGCAAACTCTCCGACATTCCTGAAAAGTCGATTCAGCTTGAGCTTGAGCGCATGAAGCTCGCTACACTGGACGATCTGATGGCGGAGATTGGTATGGGTAATGCCATGAGCGTCGTTGTGGCGAAAAATCTGCTAAACGAACAATCTGAGCTGGGAACAACCGGGCTGCGCAAGTTGCCGATCAAAGGCGCAGATGGCGTGATGATCTCCTTTGCCAAATGCTGCCGCCCTATCCCTGGCGACCCGATCATCGCCCACGTCAGCCCCGGTAAGGGGTTGGTTATTCACCATGAATCCTGTCGCAATATTCGCGGCTATCAGAAAGAACCTGAAAAATTCATGGCGGTAGAGTGGGATAAGGTGACGGAACAAGAGTTCATCGCCGAAATCAAAGTCGATATGTTCAACCATCAGGGCGCGCTGGCAAACCTGACGGCAGCGATCAACGCCGCGAACTCCAATATTCAGAGTATCAACACGGAAGAGAAGGATGGCCGCGTGTACAGCGCCTTTATCCGTCTCACTACTCTCGACCGCGTTCATCTGGCCAATATTATGCGTAAAATTCGCGTGATGCCGGATGTCATTAAAGTTAACCGTAACCGAAATTAATCGTCATGACCCCTCAACGTTATGCACGTATAAAAGAAATGCTCAACTGTCGTCAGCCCGATCTGACGATTTGCATGGAGCAGGTGCATAAACCTCATAACGTTTCTGCGGTTATCCGTACTGCGGATGCTGTCGGTGTGCATGAAATCCATGCGATTTGGCCCACCAGCCGGATGAAAACACTGGTCTCCTCCGCCGCAGGTAGTAATAGCTGGGTGCAGGTTAAAACCCATCGCAACATAGGTGATGCGGTTGGTCACCTGAAGGCCGAAGGCATGCAGGTTTTGGCGACCAATTTGTCTGAACACGCAGTCGACTTTCGGGAAATTGATTACACCCGCCCGACCTGTATTCTGCTCGGACAAGAAAAAACCGGTATTACAGCCGAAGCGCTCAAACTGGCCGATCGGGATATCATCATTCCGATGATCGGCATGGTACAGTCGTTGAATGTCTCCGTGGCCTCGGCGTTGATTCTGTATGAGGCACAGCGCCAACGCCAGATCGCTGGCATGTACCAGCGTGAAGACAGCCCGCTGAATGAGGAAGAGCAGCAGCGCCTGCTTTTTGAAGGGGGCTACCCAGTCTTGGCTCGCGTCGCAAAACGTAAAGGGCTGCCGCGCCCCCATATCGACCATCAGGGTCAGATTGTCGCGGATACCCCGTGGTGGGCCGCGATGCAATCGTCGGAGTGCTGATGAAAGGCCGCCTGCTGAACACCCAACCGCTGAGTACACTTACCGGCGTGGGTGCAAGTCAGGCAGCGAAGCTCGCGCGACTCGGGCTGGAAACCGTGCAGGATCTCCTGCTGCACTTACCTCTTCGCTACGAAGATCGCACGCATCTTTATCCTATTGGCGACCTCCTTCCTGGTATGTATGCCACCGTGGAAGGTGAAATCCTACGCAACGACATCACCTTTGGCAGCCGTCGCATGTTGACCTGCCAAATCAGCGACGGCAGCGGCATGCTGACCATGCGCTTCTTCAATTTCAGCGCCGCGATGAAAAACAGCCTCGCACCGGGACAGCGCGTTACCGCTTATGGCGAAATCAAGCGCGGTAAAATCGGTGCGGAGATTATCCATCCTGAATATCGTGTTCAGGGAGAGAGTACGCAGGTCGAGTTACAAGAATCGCTTACTCCGGTTTACCCCTCCACAGAGGGCGTTCGTCAGGCCACGCTCCGCAAACTTACCGATCAGGCTCTGGCACTGCTCGATGCCAACCACATTGATGAGTTGCTACCTGAATCCCTGAGCCACTCGCTTATTAGCTTGCCGGATGCGCTGCGCACGTTACATCGTCCCCCACCGGATATGCAGCTTAGCGAGCTTGAACACGGCAAGCACCCAGCGCAGCAGCGGCTGATTATGGAAGAACTGCTGGCGCATAACCTCAGTATGCTCGCCGTGCGGGCTGGGGAACAGCGGCATAAAGCCTCGCCGCTACAGGCGCAGGACAGCCTGAAGCAACGACTGCTCTCCGCTCTGCCGTTTAAACCCACACAGGCGCAAGATCGTGTTGTGGCGGAGATTGAAGTGGATATGGCGAAAGATTTCCCGATGATGCGTCTGGTACAAGGCGATGTGGGGTCTGGGAAAACGCTGGTCGCCGCGCTGGCGGCATTACGTGCCATTGCCAACGGCAAACAGGTCGCGCTGATGGCACCAACAGAGTTATTAGCCGAGCAGCACGCCCATAACTTCCGTCAGTGGTTTGAACCGCTAGGGCTTGAAGTGGGCTGGCTGGCTGGCAAACAAAAAGGGAAAGCACGTCAGGCGCAGCAGGATGCCATCGCCAGCGGTCAGGTTTCCATGGTGGTCGGGACGCACGCCATTTTCCAGCAGCAGGTTAAATTCAACGGGCTGGCATTGGTCATTATTGATGAACAGCACCGTTTTGGCGTGCATCAACGCCTTGCGCTGTGGGAAAAAGGCGAAGAACAAGGCTTTCATCCTCATCAACTAATTATGACCGCCACACCAATTCCTCGAACGCTGGCAATGACAGCCTATGCCGATCTGGATACGTCCGTCATTGATGAATTGCCGCCGGGCAGAACGCCCGTCACCACGGTCGCCATACCAGATTCACGCCGCAGCGACATTATCGAACGCGTGAATAACGCCTGTCAGCAGGAAGGGCGGCAGGCCTACTGGGTGTGTACGCTGATCGAAGAATCCGACTTGCTGGAAGCGCAGGCAGCAGAAGCCACCAGCGAGGAGTTGAAGACTGCTCTGCCGAACCTCAAGGTTGGATTGGTTCACGGCCGCATGAAAGCACAGGAAAAGCAGGCGGTGATGCAGGCCTTCAAACAAGGCGAACTGCAACTGCTGGTGGCGACCACCGTCATCGAGGTCGGTGTGGATGTACCCAATGCCAGCCTGATGATCATTGAAAACCCGGAGCGTCTGGGTCTGGCACAGCTACACCAGCTGCGCGGGCGCGTTGGGCGCGGCGCGGTAGCATCCCACTGCGTGCTGCTCTACAAAACGCCGATGAGCAAGACCGCACAAAAACGGCTTCAGGTTCTACGCGATAGCAACGATGGCTTTGTCATCGCTCAGCGCGATCTGGAAATTCGCGGGCCGGGCGAATTATTAGGTACGCGCCAGACGGGCAATGCCGAGTTCAAAGTGGCCGATCTCCTGCGCGATCAGGACCTAATTCCACAGGTACAGCGCGTTGCTCGCCATCTTCATGAGCACTATCCCGAGCATGCCATTGCACTAATTGAGCGCTGGCTACCAGAGCGCGCACGCTACACCAACGCTTAATCACGCCAACGTATTCTTCATTTTCCCTAAAATCTCACCGCCAACGTACCTGCCGCTGAAGTATGACGTTGTATATCCCCTTAAATAATAAGCTCTTGCCCATTCAGACAAAACTCATATCGAAGAGATGAGTTAGCAAACGTTTGCTTTCAGCAAAGAGATCATTAAAATGCGCTCTTTGTCGTTTCAGGAACGCCAACTTACATCATGACTACCACCACGGAAACGTCCCAAACAGAAGCCACTGCCGCGCCTCAACGTAGTGAACTCATCTATCGTCTTGAAGACAGGCCACCGCTGCCGCAAACGCTATTCGCGGCCAGCCAACACCTGCTTGCCATGTTTGTTGCAGTGATTACCCCCGCGCTACTGATCTGTCAGGCATTAGGTTTACCCGCTCAGGACACGCAGCGCATCATCAGCATGTCGCTTTTCGCTTCCGGTCTGGCTTCAATTCTACAAATTAAAACCTGGGGTCCTGTTGGTTCTGGTCTGCTGTCGATTCAGGGCACCAGCTTTAACTTCGTGACACCGCTGATTATGGGCGGACTGGCGCTGAAAAATGGCGGCGCGGATGTTCCCACGATGATGGCAGCATTATTCGGTACGCTGATGGTCGCTTCCTTTACCGAAATCATTCTTTCACGCTTCCTACATTTAACCCGCCGCATCATTACCCCGCTGGTTTCCGGCATTGTGGTGATGATCATTGGTCTGTCGCTGATTCAGGTCGGCCTGACTTCTATCGGCGGCGGCTATGCCGCAATGGGGAATAACACCTTCGGCGCGCCTAAGAATTTACTGCTGGCAGGAGTGGTGTTGCTGGTTATCATTCTGCTGAATCGCCAGCGTAACCCCTACCTGCGTGTTGCCTCGCTGGTGATTGCCATGGCGGTGGGTTATCTGGGTGCGTGGATGATGGGAATGCTGCCGGAAAATACGTCTTCGCAACACGATACGGCCATCATGGTACCCACGCCGCTGTATTACGGTTTAGGCTTTGACTGGAACCTGCTGATCCCTCTGATGCTGGTCTTCATGGTGACATCGTTAGAAACCATCGGTGACATCACCGCAACCTCCGACGTTTCAGAACAGCCGGTCAAAGGCTCGCTGTATATGAAACGCTTAAAAGGCGGCGTGCTGGCAAACGGTCTGAACTCGTGTCTTTCTGCCGTATTCAACACCTTCCCTAACTCTTGCTTTGGCCAGAATAACGGCGTCATCCAGCTTACCGGGGTTGCCAGCCGCTATGTGGGTTTCGTCGTTTCGCTGATGCTGATCGCTCTGGGGTTGTTCCCTGCCGTTAGCGGATTTGTGCAGCACATTCCAGAGCCGGTTCT
Source organism: Pectobacterium actinidiae (assembly GCF_000803315.1). Lineage (NCBI taxonomy): Bacteria > Pseudomonadati > Pseudomonadota > Gammaproteobacteria > Enterobacterales > Pectobacteriaceae > Pectobacterium > Pectobacterium actinidiae. The sequence continues at coordinate 623,557 of NZ_JRMH01000002.1, read as the reverse complement.
GGGCGGTGCCACTATCGTGATGTTTGGTACGATCGCCGCTTCTGGTGTGCGCATTGTGTCCCGTGAGCCACTGAATCGTCGTGCGATCATGATTATTGCGCTGTCGCTGGCTGTGGGTCTTGGTGTATCGCAACAGCCGCTGATTCTGCAATTCGCACCGGATTGGATTAAAACATTACTGTCTTCCGGTATCGCCGCAGGCGGGATTACGGCAATCGTGTTGAATATCGTCTTCCCACACGAAGAAAAATAGCGCCAGCCCGCAATAATTTCTGTTGAGTTCATGTAAAAGCGAGCAGTGATGCAACACCGCTCGCTTTTTACTGTCTGTAACAGCATTACCTATTGAGCCTTCAGGTAAATTGCGGCATAAGAACAGTTCTCCCTGACGATTGGCATGGACCGACACGATGAAATTTATCGGGAAATTATTGCTGACCCTACTGCTGCTGGCCTTTTTAGCGCTGGTAGTCGTATACGTATTATTGCAAACCAGTTGGGCAGCAGGCTGGGTGAGTAATTGGGTAAACCAAAACACCGATTACCAGTTGTCACTGGGCAAGATCAATCATGACTGGTCAACAGCCGATCATATTCAATTCACCGACGTCAGTTTCGGTCAGAAAAACCAGCCGCCGACACTCGCTGCAAAGCGGGTTTCAGCCGGGTTTAGCGTGCGCCAGATTACCGATCCGCACCATTTCGCCAGTCTGGAGCTGGAAGGGGGTACGCTAAATCTTTCCTCACAGGCCGCCACACTCCCTATCGAAGCCGATGTGCTACAGCTGCGTGCAATGGCGTTGCAGGCAAAGGACGGCGATTGGCGTCTGAATGGTCAACAGATCAACGGCGGAATGATGCCGTGGCAACCCGAGGCAGGCTATCTACTGGGTAAACAGGGACAGTTCCAGCTCAGCGCTCGCTCACTCGAGCTCAACGATATCCCCGCCAGTCAGGTCTTGGTTCAGGGCGAAATCAACCACAACCAGCTGATTCTGAGCAATTTCGGTGCCGATGTCGCTCAAGGGCAGCTAACGGGCAATGCCAGCCGCGCAGAAGACGGCAGTTGGCAGATCGGTAACCTCCGGCTCAGCAATGTCCGTTTGCAAACACAGAGAACGCCAGAAACCTTCTGGCAGCCCATTACCGAGCTGCCTTCCGTTACGGTTGACCGCTTTGATCTGATTGATGCCCGTATCGAAGGGCCGGGATGGGCGTTTATCGACCTGGATGTTGCCCTGCAAAATGTCACGTTTAAGCAGAATGACTGGCAGAGCGAAGGCGGAACACTGTCGTTTAATGCGACCGATATTGTGAACGGCAACATGCACCTTATCGACCCTATCGTGAATCTGGATTTGTCACCGGCGGGCGTTAACATCAAGCAATTCTCTACGCGCTGGGAAGGTGGTTTGCTGCGAACCAACGGCAGTTGGCAGCGTAGCAACCGACGTTTACAACTGAATGAATTTGTTGTCGCAGGGATGGAGTACACACTCCCAGGCGACTGGCGTCAGCGGTGGCAAGCGACGCTGCCATCCTGGCTGGCAGAAGTGAATGTGCAAAAATTCACGGCTAATCGCAACCTGCTGATCGATATCAACCCTGATTTCCCTTTCCAACTGACCGCGCTGGATGGCTACGGCAGTAATCTGTTGCTGGCTCGCAACCACCAGTGGGGAATGTGGACAGGATCGTTGAATCTTAATGCCAGCGACGCGACCTTCAATAAAGTCGATGTGCGCCGTCCTTCGATGGCACTGGTAGCCGACGATAACCAGATAGCGATTAACGAACTCAGCGCATTTACGCAAAATGGCATGCTGGATGCGAAGGCAACGATCAACCAGCAACCAGCACGCAATTTTTCCCTGTCACTGACAGGACGCGCCGTACCGTTGGACGTTCTGACGCGTTGGGGATGGCCAGAACCGGCAACCGCACCGACGGGCAACACGAATCTGCAATTGCAGTTGAATGGACGGCTTGGCGCTGATACACCGCTCAAGCCGACGCTAAACGGTACGCTACAAGGAGTGGATAGCAACGACCACCCAATAAGACAGCAAATGCATCAGGGAACCGTGACAGAAACACCATAACTATTACGTTTTCAAAACACCGGGCCAGACCGCTGACAAACCAATTTACCGGATGGAAACGGGAGTAACGGAATAGAAGAGTAAAGCGTTTGCGCCAGGGATGGCGCAATCCGAGCTTACATGGACGTACTCGCAGCGTCTTTACGATCTATCCGTTACTCCCGCTCGATGGACTTTTTCAGCAACATCACCCAGTGAGAATCACGGGTATTATTATGGCGAAGTGCTGCTGACTAACTTGTAACGTGATGTATTGATGGGAAGAACGTTATCATGCTTAGCCGCGGGCTAATCCACTACTGACCCGCCCTCTTCCAGCGGCGCATCCGGTTGAGCAGGTAGCACGATATAAACCCCTTCGAACAACGCCCCTTTATTGTCATCACCGAAGAGTTCAACATTAAGCTGCACACGCGCCTTACGCCCACGCGCGAGACGATCCAGATCGCCACTCAGCGACCCTAAATCAGCAATGGCGTTCGGTCGGCCACTTACTGGCGTACTGTAACGAATGTGCGCATCCGCCAGAATGATCGTCCCACCGAGGTGCCGTTCACGCAACAACAACCAGATTAACCCCCACCCAGTGAGCGTCGCGAGAGAGAACATGCTGCCGGCAAAAAGTGTATGGTGCGGATTCTGGTTACCCGTTTCAGGCATGGTGGTAATAAATTGCTTTCCGGTGTACTGGCTTATCCGCACGCCCATTTTTTCACTTAGGGGAATATGCTCGTACCAGGCCTGCTGAAGCTGTCCGCACCAATCAGGGCGATGCAAAATATCATCCAGCGTCGCCACCGGTTTAATCATCAGGAAGTGCCGCACGGGTGTAGTCTGTGGCGCGGTGATCTCCCCCTGATTCACAAAACCTAGTTTGGAAAAGAAATCCATTGCGTCTTCACGGGCGCTACAGACCACGCGCTTGACGCCCTCCTGACGCGCGACAGACTCCAGGGTAATCGCAAGCAACGTTCCTAACCCTTTCCCGCGTACGTCGGGGTGAACAGCTAAAAAACGAATTGCCGCTTCATTATCCGCATTGATAGAAAGACGCCCAATCGCAACCAACCTTCCCTGTTCATCAACCACAGTTTGGTGATGTGCCAGAGCATCATAGGCATCACGCTCGGAGCCCAGCGGTTGGCGTAGAGGTTTACGCAGCATTTCCCAGCGGAATTGATAGTACGCATCCAGTTCTTCCGCGCTTTCAGGTACTCTCAAATGATACATAACCCTTCCTCTATACCGAGATGCCTGATTGCATCAGGATTCATAAAATCTGACTGTCGACGCACATTTATACGCGGAACGGCAACGGTGATAGCTCGTTACAACACCATGACATTGCAGCGCTATGACGTTAAAACCCTATGTCTGTAGCCAAAATGTCACCGGGCCGTCATTTACCAGTGCCACTTTCATATCCGCCGCAAACTGCCCTGTTTCCGTATGAACGCCTTGTTCACGACACTGTCCGACAAAATACTGATAGAGGCGATCGGCCTCTGAGGGATGCGCACCGCGAGAAAATCCAGGGCGCATGCCACGCTGCGTATCGGCAACGAGCGTAAACTGTGAAACCACCAGCACATTGCCGCCAGCCTGGCGAACATTGAGATTCATTTTCCCATCATCGTCACCGAATATGCGGTAACCCAATACGCGTTCGCAGAGTCGCGTGGCTTTTTGTTCGTCATCGCCCTGCTCAACGCCCAGCAAAATCAGTAGACCTTTATCGATTTCCCCAACCACACTGCCTTCTACCGTAACGCTGGCGCTGGATACTCGCTGAATTAGCGCAATCATAAAACCCAACTACTCCTGATGTTATCATTCCCAATAGGGACTGTGTCCGCCCCTGCGATATAAATCATGCTTTGGTCGTCGTCGCCTGCATGGCGAAAAAATCCGGCACCACGTGACGATCGGTCACCAGAATGCTGTGAATGCCGAGGCTTTGTGCGGCATCGACATTCGCGGCATTATCGTCAAAAAAGACGGCTTGCGCAGGCGGAACGCCTTCCTCTGTCAGGACATATTGATAAATTGCCCATTCCGGCTTACGTAATCCAATATCTTGCGACAGATAGAGCCTGTCGGCTGCCGTTGCCACTTCAGGGAATAGCGCAGGCCAGTGTGAACAGTGGAGGCGATTGGTATTCGACAGAATTACCACGCGGTGCCCTTCCTGACGCAGACGCTGCATGATGTCGATAACCTCAGGACGCAACGCGACAAAAATAGCCTGCCAGCCTGCGGTGAATTGTTCGAAGCTCAGGGCGATGCCCATTTCCTGGCACAGTCTGGTGGCAAACTCCTCGTCGCTGATCTCACCCCGCTCATGCTGTTCAAACGCTTCGCCCATGACAAAACGCTCTTGCAACGTCGCGAGCGGCGCGCTGCTCAGATTACTCCACACACCCAATACTCTATTGAAATCAATATCTATGACGACATTGCCTAAATCAAAGATATACAGCATGGCAGTGACCTCCTGACGTAATCGTAGGATTTTCACTGTAGCGGGAAATGGTGAAACTGAACAGGGAGGAAATATCAAGGAAAGGTTAAAGTGGAAGAAAGCGCATAAAATTCAGGGCACCCGAAGGTGCCCTGTTGCGTAACAAGACAAATCCGTCTGAAATTAGACGTCTTTGCTGCCGCGGCTGGCGCGTTTACGATCGTTTTCGGTCAGGTGACGCTTACGAATACGGATAGACTGCGGCGTAACTTCAACCAGTTCGTCGTCATCAATGAACTCCAGCGCTTGCTCCAGAGACATTTTGATCGCCGGAACCAGCGTGGTTGCTTCATCGGTACCCGATGCACGCATGTTAGTCAGTTTCTTACCGGTCAGACAGTTTACTGTCAGATCGTTAGAGCGTGAGTGAATACCGATGATCTGGCCTTCATACACTTCTGCACCGTGTCCGAGGAACAGCTTACCGCGATCCTGCAAGCTAAACAGCGCAAACGCGACCGCTTTACCCTGACCGTTAGAGATCAGTACGCCGTTCTGACGCTGGCCGATTTCACCCGGACGCACGTCATCGTAGTGGCTGAACGTGGAGTACAGCAGACCCGTACCAGACGTCATAGTCATGAATTCGGTACGGAAACCGATCAGGCCACGAGCAGGAATCAGGTAATCCAGACGGATACGACCTTTGCCATCTGGGATCATGTCTTTCACATCACCTTTACGCTCACCCATGGCTTGCATGACTGAACCCTGGTGCTGTTCTTCGATGTCCAGCGTCACGTTTTCAAACGGCTCTTGGTTACGACCGTCAATAACACGGTTGATAACTTTCGGACGTGATACGGCCAGCTCAAAGCCTTCACGACGCATGTTTTCGATCAGAACTGACAGGTGCAATTCACCACGGCCAGAAACGCGGAACGCATCAGCGTCTTCGGTTTCGTCAACGCGCAGGGCAACGTTATGCACCAGCTCTTTGTTCAGACGCTCCAGAATCTGGCGCGACGTTACATACTTACCTTCTTTACCGCAGAAAGGTGAAGTATTGACGTTGAAGAACATGGTAACGGTAGGTTCATCAACGCTCAGTGCTGGCAGCGCTTCGACATTCTGCGGATCGCAGATGGTGTCGGAAATGTTCAGCTCGCCCAGACCGGTGATTGCGATGATATCGCCAGCTTCCGCTTCAGCCGCGTCGATACGCTCCAGACCCAGGTGAGTCAGAACTTTACCGACTTTACCGTTACGGGTTTTGCCTTCGCTATCAACAATAGTCACTTGTTGGTTAGGCTTAACTTTACCGCGCTTGATACGGCCGATACCGATAACGCCAACATAGTTGTTGTAGTCCAGCTGAGAGATCTGCATCTGGAACGGCGCATCCATCTCAACCTGAGGCGGAGAAACGTGATCGACAATCGCCTGATACAGCGGAGTCATATCTTCCGCCATGTCGGTATGGTCGAGACCCGCGATACCATTCAGCGCAGAAGCATAAATGATTGGGAAATCCAGCTGTTCGTCAGTCGCATCCAGGTTCACGAACAGGTCGAATACCTGATCGACAACCCAGTCAGGACGCGCACCAGGACGGTCAACTTTGTTGATAACCACAATTGGCTTCAGACCGTTGGCAAATGCTTTTTTGGTCACGAAACGCGTTTGCGGCATCGGGCCATCCATCGCATCAACAACCAGCAGTACCGAGTCAACCATCGACATTACACGTTCAACCTCGCCGCCGAAGTCGGCGTGTCCCGGGGTATCTACGATGTTAATACGGTAGTCTTTCCAATTAATGGCGGTATTTTTTGCGAGGATGGTAATTCCACGCTCTTTCTCCAAATCGTTGGAGTCCATTACACGCTCGGTTGCTTCGACACGTTCACCGAACGTTCCGGATTGTTGCAACAGCTTGTCAACCAGGGTGGTTTTCCCATGGTCAACGTGCGCAATAATGGCGATGTTACGCAAATTTTCGATCACAGCTTTGCCTCAGGCATTTAGAAATAGCGCGCTATTGTACACGTATTAATCGAGGGACTAAACAAGATCACAAGCATCTATGATAAACAACCTAGAGCTGCGTGCTTTGTGATCCCTTTCACGGTGCAAAAGCGCTACAAGCGAACATGAATGCACTAAATAGGTGCAATAATTCACACATGGAGCACCGTTTTGGTGCTTTAGACTATAATGGTGCAGTGGGTTTACGTGAGAAAGCCCCAAGGAGCAACACATTGCACACATTTAAAAAGTTGGCACACTTTTAGCTTTAGTCTACTCACGGCAACAACATCAATCCACAACGATATTCGTTCCACGACGATAAATGACCAATCGGGAGAACCAAGTATGTCCGCAGAACATGTTTTGACGATGCTGAATGAGCACGAAGTGAAGTTTGTTGATTTACGCTTCACGGATACTAAAGGTAAAGAGCAGCACGTCACCATTCCGGCTCATCAAGTCAATGCCGACTTCTTCGAAGAAGGTAAAATGTTTGATGGTTCCTCGATTGGCGGCTGGAAAGGTATTAACGAGTCAGACATGGTTCTGATGCCTGATGCCAGCACGGCAATGATCGATCCGTTCTTCGAAGATTCTACACTGATCATTCGTTGTGACATCCTTGAACCAGGCACGATGCAAGGCTATGACCGCGACCCGCGTTCTATCGCGAAACGTGCGGAAGATTTCCTGCGTTCTTCCGGCATTGCCGATACCGTACTGTTCGGGCCTGAGCCAGAATTCTTCCTGTTCGATGACATCCGTTTCGGCAGCAGCACTTCTGGTTCTCACGTTGCTATCGACGACATCGAAGCTTACTGGAACTCTGGTAAAGAATACGAAGGCGGTAACAAAGGTCACCGTCCAGGTCTGAAAGGCGGCTACTTCCCTGTTCCACCAGTCGATTCATCACAGGACATCCGTTCTGCTATGTGTCTGACTATGGAGCAAATGGGTCTGGTTGTTGAAGCTCACCACCACGAAGTGGCTACCGCTGGTCAGAACGAAGTGGCTACCCGCTTCAACACCATGACCAAAAAAGCTGACGAAATTCAGATCTACAAATATGTTGTACATAACGTCGCTCACGCCTACGGCAAAACCGCGACCTTCATGCCAAAACCTATGTTCGGTGATAACGGTTCAGGTATGCACTGCCACATGTCTCTGTCTAAAGACGGCACTAACCTGTTCGCTGGCGACAAATACGGCGGCCTGTCTGAATTGGCGCTGTTCTACATCGGCGGTGTTATCAAACACGCTAAAGCTATCAACGCCCTGGCGAACCCGACCACCAACTCATACAAGCGTCTGGTCCCAGGCTACGAAGCACCTGTTATGCTGGCTTACTCTGCCCGTAACCGTTCTGCTTCAATCCGTATCCCAGTGGTTGCTAGCCCGAAAGCACGTCGTATCGAAGCGCGCTTCCCGGATCCAGCAGCTAACCCATACCTGTGCTTCGCTGCACTGCTGATGGCTGGCCTCGACGGCATCATCAACAAGATCCACCCTGGCGATGCGATGGATAAAAACCTGTACGACCTGCCGCCGGAAGAAGAAGCAGAGATTCCAAAAGTTGCAGGTTCTCTGGATGAGGCTCTGGCTGCACTGAGCGAAGACCGTGAGTTCCTGACTCGTGGTGGCGTGTTCACCGACGATGCTATCGAAGCGTACATCGAGCTGCGTAAATCTGAGATTGACCGCATTCGTATGACGCCGCACCCAGTTGAGTTCGAACTGTATTACAGCGTTTAATATCTACCTCGGCGTGGTTGGGTGTGCTGATACCCAGCCATGACCGATAAACAACAGAATACTAAGAAGTTTGTTTTTGTTGCCGTGGAAACGCTTCAGCCCATCTTCGGATGGGCTTTTTTCACCATCGGCATTGGCCGTTGCGACGTAACATCCATCATCCACACTACAATGCACCGTGACGGTGCGGGAGTCTGCGTTATGGCAACAGGCACGCTGCCCGATGCTGGGCAGATCCTAAATTCCCTGATAAACAGCATCTTATTGCTGGATAACGATCTGGCGATTCACTATTCCAACCCAGCAGCACAGCAATTACTGGCACAAAGCTCGCGTAAATTATCCGGCACACCGCTGCCCGATTTGCTGGGATATTTTTCTCTGAATATCGATTTACTACGTGAAAGTCTGGATTCAGGGCAAGGTTTTACGGATAACGAAGTGACCATCGTCGTGGATGGTAAAGCGCACATCATGTCGCTCACCGCTCAGCGGGTACAACACGATTTTATTCTACTGGAAATGGCGCCGATGGATAACCAACGTCGCCTCAGTCAGGAACAGCTCCAACATGCACAGCAGCAGGCCGCCCGTGATTTGGTCCGAGGCCTGGCGCATGAAATAAAAAATCCGCTTGGCGGGTTACGTGGTGCCGCACAACTGCTTGCCAAAGCACTGCCCGATCCGGCGTTGACGGAATACACCAAGGTCATCATCGAACAGGCGGATCGCCTGCGTAATTTGGTTGATCGCCTGCTTGGACCACAGCAACCCGGCTTGCACGTTACCCAAAGCATCCATCAGGTCGCTGAACGCGTTTGCCAGCTTGTCTCACTGGAAAAGCCAGATAACGTAACGCTGGTGAAAGACTATGACCCGAGCCTGCCGGAGCTGACGCACGACCCCGATCAGATTGAACAGGTAATGCTGAATATTACCCGCAATGCGCTACAGGCGCTGGGCGAGGAAGGCGGGACGATTACGATACGTACCCGCACGGCTTTTCAGCTAACGTTACACGGTGTGCGCTATCGTCTAGCCGCTCGTATTGACGTGGAAGATGACGGCCCCGGCGTACCCGCTCAACTTCAGGACACGCTGTTTTACCCGATGGTGAGCGGACGCGAAGGAGGCACCGGTTTAGGGCTTTCCATCGCTCGCAGTCTTATCGACCAGCACTCCGGTAAAATTGAATTTAACAGTTGGCCAGGACACACCGAATTCTCGGTTTATCTGCCTATTCGCCAGTGAGGTTACAATGCAACGAGGGATAGTCTGGATTGTCGATGACGATAGCTCCATCCGTTGGGTGCTTGAGCGCGCACTTGCTGGTGCGGGTTTAACCTGCGCAACGTTTGAGAACGGAAATCAGGTACTGCATGCGCTGGCGACACAAACGCCTGATGTTCTGCTGTCCGACATCCGTATGCCAGGGATGGATGGATTAGCGCTCTTACAGCAAATCAAACAACGCCACCCCATGCTCCCGGTCATCATTATGACGGCACATTCCGATTTGGATGCCGCCGTTAGCGCTTATCAACAGGGTGCGTTCGACTATTTGCCGAAGCCATTCGATATTGATGAAGCGGTTGCGCTGGTTGAGCGTGCGATCAGCCATTATCTGGAACAGCAGCAGCCGGTACGTAACCAACCGATCAACGGTCCAACAACGGATATTATCGGTGAAGCCCCTGCAATGCAGGATGTCTTTCGCATCATCGGTCGCCTGTCTCGCTCGTCGATCAGCGTACTGATTAATGGCGAATCAGGAACCGGTAAAGAGTTGGTAGCACACGCGCTGCATCGCCACAGTCCGCGTACCAAAGCCCCTTTTATCGCTCTGAATATGGCTGCCATTCCCAAAGATCTGATCGAATCAGAGCTGTTCGGCCATGAAAAAGGCGCGTTTACGGGTGCGAACCAGATTCGTCAGGGCCGCTTTGAGCAAGCCGATGGCGGTACGCTGTTTCTGGATGAGATCGGCGATATGCCGCTAGACGTACAAACACGTCTATTGCGCGTATTGGCAGACGGACAGTTTTATCGCGTTGGCGGCTATGCGGCAGTGAAAGTGGATGTCCGCATTATCGCGGCAACGCACCAAAATCTTGAACAACGCGTGCAGGAAGGCAAGTTCCGTGAGGATCTGTTCCACCGCCTGAATGTGATCCGCGTCCATCTGCCGCCGCTGCGTGAACGTCGGGAAGATATCCCCCGCCTGGCGCGTTATTTCTTGCAGGCGACGGCCAAAGAACTGGGCGTCGAGCCGAAGAATTTGCACCCAGAAGCGGAAACCGCGCTAACCCGTTTACCGTGGCCTGGCAACGTGCGTCAATTGGAAAACACCTGTCGCTGGTTGACCGTCATGGCCGCGGGTCAGGAAGTACTCATTCAGGATCTGCCGCCTGAACTGTTCGAGACCACTGCACCGGATTCCACCGTGCATATTCTGCCGGACAGCTGGGCTACGCTGTTGGCACAATGGGCCGATCGCGCGCTGCGTTCCGGGCATCAAAACCTGCTAGCGGAAGCACAGCCGGAAATGGAAAGAACGCTGCTTACGACAGCATTGCGGCATACGCAGGGGCATAAACAGGAAGCGGCAAGGTTGCTGGGATGGGGCAGAAATACCCTGACGCGTAAATTAAAAGAGCTGGGAATGGAGTAGCAAGATTGCTTTTTTATTGCTCAATTGTTAACAAAGAAACGGGTGATAAAAAATACAATCTGGCGCACGAAATTGTCATTAATTTGTCCTTTACTTGCCTCGGGTCAGCAGTATGATCGTGTCGCTGATTCGGGAGGAACACCATGCTGGACTCATTGATTTCCGTTGCAACACACGGCGCTGAAATTGGCTCCGCGGCAAGCCATTCGCCGCAGGCTGCTATTGCCGCCGTTTTGTGTGCCGCACTGATTAACTTCTTTAGTTGATCATAAAAAACACGAGAACAGCCAGTCGATGCTAACATCGACTGGCTATTTTTTTGGTTAAATCACGCGGGAAAATTGCTGTGTTCTGAGTTTGTTACGTAGATAGACATCAAAGCACATACAGACATTGCGGATCAGCAAACGCCCTTTCGGCGTCACTACCAGCCCGTCTTCCTGACGATCGACCAGCCCATCGGCCACCAGTGGAGCCAGCAGCGCTAAATCCTGCTCAAAGTAGGTTTTAAAATCGATAGCATATTCCGCTTCAATGGGCGCATAGCTGAGTTGGAAATTACAAATGAGCGTCTTAATCACATCGCGGCGCAGGCAGTCATCACGCGTCAGCTGTAACCCGCGCCACAGGCCATTTCCTTTATCTTTGACCTGCGCATAATACTGCTTCAGCTCTTTCTGGTTTTGAGCATAACTATCACCGATCATACTAATCGCCGAAACGCCCATACCGAGAAGATCGCTATCGCCCTGCGTCGTATAGCCCTGGAAATTGCGATGCAACTTCCCTTCACGCTGTGCCACCGCCAGTTCGTCGTCCGGGCGGGCAAAGTGATCCATACCGATAAACTGATAGCCCGATTGCGTCAGCGACCCAATCGTCTGTTGCAGAATATCCAGCTTTTGCTCCGCGCTCGGTAAATCCGCTTCTTTAATCTTACGCTGCGCGGCGAACAGGCTGGGTAAATGCGCATAGTTAAAGACGCTAAGCCGGTGCGGGCTTAATTCCGCAACGCGCTGTAGCGTAAAGGCAAAGCTTTCCGGCGTTTGTTTCGGCAGGCCGTAAATCAAATCGATATTGGTTGAGGTAAAGCCAAGCGCCTTTGCTCGCTCAATAAGGGCAAAAATAAAGTCTTCATCCTGCTCACGATTGACCAGCTTCTGCACGTCTTTATTAAAATCCTGCACACCCATGCTAAGGCGATTGAACCCTTCGGCCCGCAGATGATCGAGAACATCCAGCTCAATTTCTCGCGGATCGACTTCAAGCGATAGCTCAGCCTGATCGGAAAAAGAGAACAGCTCGCGCAGCAGCGACATCAGCCGGCTGATTTGTACTTTATTCAGGTAGGTTGGTGTACCGCCGCCCCAATGCAATTGCGTCACCGTTCGTCCAGCGAATAGCGGCGCACGCTGGCGAATTTCCAGCTCCAACACATCAAGGTATTCATCCGCTTTATGCTGCTGACGTGTAACCAGCTTATTACAGCCGCAGAAATAGCACAGCCGATGGCAAAAAGGGATGTGGATATATAGCGACAGCGGTCGCTGAGGATAACGTGTGATGGCATGCTGAAACGCAGGCTCATCGTAAACTTCACTGAATTCTAACGCTGTGGGATAAGACGTATAACGCGGCCCAGAATAGTTATATTTTTGAATCAGGGCCAGATCCCAGTCAACGGACGGTATCGACATATTCGCTCACTCCTTCCAGTTTTTACTCGGTGGGTTATCCTTCCCCTCCTTCAGATCACAAAAAATGGCGTTCAAAAACGCTCCCGGCGTTTTGTTACTCGTCTCATCCCTGAGACTCGCCCTAAAGGGTCGTCACCTTGTGACGTTCAAAAACGCTCCCGGCGTTTTTGTCTTGGGCGTTGAGGTTGAACCTGATTCATGCGCCCGTTAAACAGGGCGCGATGCAACCGGTGCTTACGCTTCGACAACAGCCACAGTTTACTGAACAGACAGAGCAGATAAAACGCAACCAGCAATATCAGGAACAGAAACAGCCATTTCATTGATTAGAACGCGTCTTTCGGGTTATTACGTTTCAAAAGCTGCAACATATCTTCCTGCTGCTCTTCTTCGTCATCATCACCCAGCTCGATTCCAAGCTCTTCCATCAGTATGTCGATACGATCCAGCGTTTCATCAACCCATGACTGATCTTTGGCGCTCAACGTCTCGCCGCTATCCAGACGATCCAACAAGGCATCCAGACGCGTATCGTTTTCTAACATTTCCAGCTCTTCTTCCGGTGACATGGTCGGCTTGGCAGCAACGACTTTCTCCACAGGCTCAGAAGGCTTCGGCTTAGACTTCGGTTTAGCCACAGCGCTATCTAACACACCAAGCTGTACAGGCTTTTTGCTGCCGATACGCGGATCGGCGACTTTACGCTGACCAGAACGCTGATCGGTGGACGCTTTTTCCTGAGTTCGGCTACCCGACGCGTTGCCACGATGCTTTTTATCTTTCTTCCGCTCACGCGCTTCGCGCTCGAGTTCTTCGCGAGTTTTTCTTTTTACTTTGGGTTTCCCTGCCTTATCGGCAGCCCCTTTGACAGGTCGGTTCATAATATTGTTCTCAGGTACACAGATATAAGGGAAGTGCGGCGGAATCTAGCAGAAAGCCCGAGAATAAAAAAGCGTCCACATCAGACAGCTGAGCTTTTCTTTTCGTATCAGTCTGCTGCATTTCGAGACAGATAAAGCCGCCTTTATTGTCAGTTACAGGTATAATCCCCAACCAGACAGAGATCCAGATAGAGATAACCATCGTGACCCAGCAATATAACTACCACATGACGCGTTTTATCATCAGCGCCCCGGATATTCGCCATCTGGCAACAGATAGCGGTATTGAAGTGGCCTTTGCTGGGCGCTCTAATGCCGGAAAATCCAGCGCGCTGAACACGCTGACCAACCAGAAAAACCTGGCACGAACCAGTAAAACGCCGGGCCGTACTCAGTTGATTAACCTGTTCCAAGTGGCAGACGGCGTGCGTTTGGTCGATCTTCCCGGCTACGGCTATGCCGAAGTGCCGGAGCAAATGAAGATCAAATGGCAACGTGCGCTCGGTGAATACCTGCAAAAGCGTAACAGCCTCAAGGGTCTGGTTGTGCTGATGGATATTCGCCATCCGCTGAAAGATCTCGATCAACAAATGATTCAGTGGGCAGTTGATGTCGAGCTTCCCGTTTTAGTGCTGCTGACCAAAGCCGATAAGTTGGCTTCAGGCGCACGTAAGACACAGTTGAATAGGGTTCGCGAGGCTGTCTTGCCATTTATGGGTGATATTCAGGTCGAAGCATTTTCATCACTGAAAAAACTTGGCGTCGATAAACTACAGCAGAAATTAGACAACTGGTTCAGCACGCTGCCACACGCTGAAGAAGAACAAGCAGCGGAATAATCCTTTCGCGTGGTGCAAAGTCGCATCACGCCCCCCACCTTCCGCGATAATCATCCACCAGAGACTTTCTTTCCACACCCGAACCCGTGCTGACATGCTGCTGGCTATATCTGGCAGTTACTTGCGTTTTAAGGGTAAAAACCTGGATAAAGCCCATAAAAAACGCCCCGCTCAAAACTGAGCGGGGCGGCTAATATTCAGCCAAATCCGATTACGTGAAGTAAAAGGTCTGAAAGATAGAACATCTTACCTCTGTACCCTACGTCTTTAACTCTACCCTATTTTTTCACGGGAACAAAGGCTTTTTTGTTGTTTACTTTCATAGAAAATGGTTATCGATTACACAAAGTTAAACCAGGTCACATAATCCTGTTATTTAATTACAGAAATAGCGCAATAATCGGCCATTAATGTGCTTCATCCCAGTTCATACCTGTGCCGATGTCTACCTGTAACGGAACATTCAATTGCATACAACCTTCCATTAATGCTTTGATTTTACTAATGGATTCTTCAATAACCGAATCATGAATCTCGAAAACCAATTCATCGTGAACCTGCATGATCATCTTCACCTTCGGCGCGTCTTTCTGTAGCCAATCGTCAATCGCGATCATCGCTTTCTTAATAATATCAGCAGCGGTGCCCTGCATTGGGGCATTAATCGCCGCACGTTCCGCACCTTTACGCGCCATCGCATTACGAGAATGGATGTCAGGCAGATAGAGACGACGACCATCCAATGTGGAGACATAGCCATGTTCTGCGGCCTGTTGACGCGTTCGCTCCATGTAATCCTGCACTCCGGGATAACGCTCAAAATACAGGTTCATGTATTTCTGCGATTCGCTACGGGGAATATTCAACTGACGTGACAAGCCAAACGCGCTCATGCCGTAGATCAAACCAAAGTTGATCGCTTTCGCACTGCGACGCTGTTCTGATGTCACCTTATCCAGCGCGGTACCAAACACTTCTGATGCCGTTGCCCGGTGGATATCCAGCCCGTTCGCGAACGCATTCAACAGCCCTTTATCACCCGATAAGTGCGCCATAATGCGTAGTTCGATCTGCGAGTAGTCAGCCGCAACAATGCTATAGCCCTTAGACGCAATGAATGCCTGACGAATACGGCGTCCTTCGTCATTACGCACCGGGATATTTTGCAGGTTCGGATCGCTGGAAGACAAACGCCCGGTCGCAGTTACAGCCTGATGATAAGACGTATGCACCCGCTTCGTCGCTGGATTGATCATCAACGGTAGCTTATCGGTGTAAGTCGATTTCAATTTGGCCAACCCACGGTATTCTAGGATTAGCTTCGGCAAAGGGTAGTTCAGTGCCAACTCTTCCAGTACTTCTTCATTGGTTGACGGCGCACCTTTCGGCGTTTTCTTCAGAATTGGCAACTTCTGCTTTTCATACAGAATGCCTTGTAACTGCTTGGTGGATGAGAGGTTGAACTCTTCACCCGCCAGCTCATACGCTTGCGTTTCCAGCTCAGCCAGACGTGCTGTTAGCTCTTTTGAGTGTTCTGCCAGAATAGCGGGATCGATCAGCACGCCCGTACGCTCAATCCGGGATAAAACCGGCACCAGCGGCATATCGATAGTCTGGAAGACCTGGCACAGATCGGCATGCGGCTGGAGTTTCCCCCAGAGCTTCTGGTGCAGATGCAGCGTAACATCCGCATCCTCAGCCGCATAAGGCCCGGCCTGTTCCAATGCGATCTGATTAAACGTCAGCTGATTTTTGCCTTTACCTGCGATCTCTTCAAAGGTAATGGTTTTGTGATTCAGATAGCGTTCGGCCAGGCTATCCATATCATGACGACCCGCCACGCTGTCGAGCACGTAAGATTCCAGCATGGTATCAAACGCGATGCCGCGTAAATCGATGTCGTACCGCTGCATCACGCCTTTATCAAATTTGAGATTCTGGCCAATCTTAAGCAGCTTCTCATCTTCCAGCAGCGGTTTGAACAAGGCCAACACCTTGGTGCGATCCAACTGTTCGGGCGCATCCAGATAGTCATGCGCCAACGGCAGATAAGCCGCTTCACCCGGTTTAATCGCAAATGACAGGCCAATCAGATTAGCGGTAAGCGTATCCAATCCATCGGTTTCTGTATCAAAAGCGAAAACTTCAGCCTGTTTTAAACACTCAACCCAATCGAGCAGCGTTTTCTCATCAAGAATCGTGACATAACCGTCAGCAGAAAGCGTAGGCGCGTTATCTTCTTCAGCAACTTGCTCAACCACCGCGTTACTAACAGCCTGAACAGGCTGGCTGCTCTTTTTACCCTGCATCCAGATGCCTGATTCAACATCTGATAACCAGCGTTTAAATTCATAACGGGAAAAGAGACGATGCAGTTCATCCACATCCAGCTCATTAACGGTGAGCTGATCGCAGCTAAGCTCCAGTTCGACATCCGTTTTAATAGTGGCTAGCTGATAAGAGAGGTAGGCCACTTCTTTGTGCTGCTCCAGCTTCGGCGCCATGGTTTTCGCACCACGGAAGGAAAGCCCGGCAATTTTATCAAGATTAGCATATAGCGAATCCAACCCACCGAGCCCTTGCAATAGCGCCTGAGCCGTTTTTTCACCCACACCAGGTACACCGGGAATGTTATCCGATGCATCCCCCATCAGCGCGAGGAAATCGATAATCAGCTCAGGAGGGATACCGTACTTATCACACACTTCCTGTGGGCCAAGAATCGAGTTATTCATGGTATTAATGAGTGTCACATTCGGCGTAACCAGCTGTGCCATATCTTTATCGCCGGTACTAATCAGCACCGACTTACCCGCTTTTTCCGCCTGCACCGCGAGCGTACCAATCACATCGTCCGCCTCTACGCCGGAAACGGCCAGAAGCGGCAATCCCATCGCTTTCACCATCTTATGCAGCGGCTCTATCTGTTCGCGTAGATCCTCCGGCATAGGTGGACGGTGAGCCTTATAGTTCTCGAACAGTTCGTCGCGAAACGTTTTCCCTTTCGCATCAAAAACGACGGCGACATGGCTGGGATGATATTGCAGCAGCAAACTGCGTAGCATATTCAGTACGCCATACATTGCACCGGTTGCTTCTCCCGCGCTGTTTGTTAACGGTGGGAAAGCGTGATAAGCGCGGTACAAATAGGATGAACCGTCTACCAGTATTAAAGGGTTTTCTGCAATCTGAGCCATAGCCTGCCATGATCGTTGTTGTCTGCCATAGCGCTAAGCATGCCATAGGTCAGGGAAAGAGACGATCCTTAACATGAGATATTGGCTGATTTTGCATAGATCCTCGCAAGATCAGCCTGTGGATAACTTTGTGAATAGTTTTATCCGCTTAATTATTAAATTCTCCCGTTATCTCAAGGGATTTTTTTATATTCATTAATTTCATGTGGTTATAATATAAATTGTTTATTTTTGAGGCATGGCAAACTGTCATCCAATTTGTGGATATAAACCAAAAGATAAATAGCTATTGCGGATTAGGGAGATATAAAGATAAGAAGATGAACCGCGGGCTGGTATAAAGTCATGCGGTTTTACCCGCATGACTTATTAAATAATTATTTCTTGGTAATGAGGAACTTCACTACCTCAGCGTACTGTTTTACATATCCATCCATTGAACTGGTATCAAGACCATCATTCTTGATCATATATTTACCGTTAACGAACATGGCTGGAACACCGCGTAATTGTAAATCTGCCGCCGCTTTTTCCTGCTGGGCAACCAGAGATTTCACAACAAAACTATTCAGGGCACCATCAAACTCTTCCGCACTCACGCCAGCTTTCACAAAGACTTCGCGAATATCTTCTGGTTTTTGTACGGTCTGTGTTTTCTGAACGGCATCAAACATCAGCGGGGTAATTTTATCTTCGACGCCCAGCGCCATAGCGACAGCCCATGCCTGCGTCAGGTTTTTACCCAATGGGCCCAAGAAGTCCACGTGATAACGTGTCATCTTCGTACCCTCTGGCAACGCTTTTTTCACTGCATCTGGAACGTGGTAAACCTGTTCAAATTGATAGCAGTGCGGGCAATAGAATGAGAAGAACTCAAGAACCTGAGGCTCTTGGGTTGCAGGTTTATCTAATTCTACATATTGCTTGCCGTCAGAAAACTCTGCAGCAGAAGCACTAAATGCCAGAACAACACCAATCAGCGCAAGCCATAATTTTTTCATAAATTTCACTCTCTCCATTTAATTTCAGTACATTGGCATTAGCTGTAGAGGAGGCTCCTGCAACAGCTGAGTTTGCCCAATAAATATTGCCGTTTGCTTCAACCAGAAATCAGCATCCGTCATCCAGGGGAAATTTTTCGGAAACGCGGGATCTTCCCAGCGACGAGCAACCCAGGCCAAATAATAAACCTGCCGCATCGCACGAAGAGGCTCAATCAGCGCGAGCTCTTTCTCCTGAAACTCTGCAAATTCGCTATAGGCTTCTAACAAGATATCCAGTTGAATACGTTGTTCACGACGGTCGCCATGCAACAGCATCCATAAATCCTGTATTGCCGGACCATTGCGGGCATCATCCAAATCCACAAAGAGCGGGCCATCACGCCACAAAATATTGCCAGGATGACAATCCCCATGCAGACGCAGTGGCCGCCAGTCGTTATGCCAATAAGTTTCAACTGTATCAATCAGTTGATGGGTCGCCTGTAAAAAATCATGTCGATGTATTTTCGGTATTAGCGGACATGTCTCCAACAGCCGATAAGGTTCATGCAAATATTCATTTACCCCAATCGTCGGGCGCTCGGTGAATAACGATTTCTGCCCCGTCTGGTGAATCCGGCCGAGAAAACGACCGACCCACTCTAGATGATCTTCATTATCCATTTCATACTGCCGCCCGCCCACGCTGGGGAATACGGCAAAATGAAATCCTTCATAGATATTCAGCGTTTGCCCATTAAGCAAGACGGGAGCGACAATAGGAACTTCATCTTGTGCTAATTGCTGGGCAAAAATATGCTCTTCCTGAATCTGCGCCGCGCTCCACCGTTCTGGGCGATAAAATTTCACCACGAATCGCTTACGATCTTCATCTGCAAACTGGTACACCCGATTCTCATAACTGTTTAATGCCGTCAAACCAGAATCAACGCGCAGCCCAACATCCAACAAGGCATCCACAATCAGATCTGGGAATAGCGTTTGGAAATTAAATATCGAACTATTCATCAAGGCCACAAATGGTTAGAGGCGACGTAAGAGACATGCGTGTAATAGTTAGCATCATGAACGTGTTATTCCTTTCCACTAGTCTTTAATAACTCCCCGAGCACGAAGCAAGGCTGTCTTAAAATCTTCTTCATAGTCTTTCTTCAAACCGGGAATGACTTGTTCTTTATCTGCATCACGCATTTTTAGATGGTAAATCAGGATATCATCAGTCAGCTCATTTAACTGCCCCTCGAACCCCGCCTCCTGTGCAAGGTTTTGTAAAAATTGCACCAGATTTAAATCGGGCTCTTTTTGCCAGGCTGGGTGTAACAGTTCAATAAGCTCATTAACGCGATGACATTTCATTTTTTTCTCCTTAAAAGCGGTTTGTACTCAATAATTTTCAATATGCAGGAAGCTGCTTGAAAGATATTGAGCATATAGTGATAAAAATAACAGCCTTGCGCACACGAGGAAAGAACTTGGTCTTCTGAGAAAGTTTTCAGAGAATAGCGCATGGTTTATCCCCCACAATTTTCGGTACAGAGGAAAGTGGGCATCGATAATTGGAAAGTGAAATGATTACAGGCGTTATTCTCGCAGGCGGACGGGCAACACGAATGGGCGGGCACGATAAAGGTCTGATAGCACTGAACGGTGTGCCGCTATATCTGCACGTTCTGTCTCGGCTTAAAGCACAGGTCGATGAGGTAATTATTAGCGCTAACCGCAATCAGGCTGTGTATGCGCAAAGTGGCTGCCGCATCATTGGTGACTCTGATACAAGCTTTCCAGGCCCGTTGGCAGGTATTCTGAGTGGGTTATATGCCTCGCCATCCGAATGGGTCGCATTCGTCCCTTGCGATGTTCCCGCACTCCCCCTCGATTTGGTACACCGATTGTGGCAAGCACGCGGGGAGGCAAATGCGGCTTATGCCACAGACGGAGAACGTCCACATCCCACATTACTCTTGATCAATAGAAACCTTATTGAGCCGTTGGAAGCTTATCTGCATCTCGGAAATCGTAAGTTAATGCTATTTATGGAACAAGTAGGAGCAAAAACCGTTTCATTTAGCGATCAGCCTGAAGCCTTTCGCAATATGAATTCGCCTGAAGATTTATCCAATTGGGAGGGGCAACACCGTGAACCCTAATCGTATCCCTTTGCTCGCGGTTACAGCTTATAGTGGTACAGGTAAAACGACACTGCTTAAACACGTCATTCCTCTGCTGGCTCAGCATGGCGTTCGAGTCGGACTCATTAAACATACGCATCATCAAATGGATATTGATACGCCAGGTAAAGACAGCTATGAGCTACGTAAGGCAGGCGCAGCACAAACCATTGTTGCCAGCAGCCAAAGATGGGCACTGATGACGGAGACACCTAAGCAGGAAGAGCCAAACATTTACGATCTGGTAGGAGAAATGGATGCATCTACTCTCGATCTAGTGCTGGTTGAGGGTTTTAAACACGAGAAGATCGCTAAAATAGCCTTGTTTCGCCAATCATTGAGTAGGGAATTAAGTGATTTGATCGATGAATATGTCATCGCGATTGCAGCGGATACAGAGATAAACACTCGACTTCCGGTGCTTGATATCAATCAACCAGAGCAGGTTGCTACTTTTATCCACCAGTGGCTCAAAAATAACCGTCTTTAGTTCAGACCAGAACGCCATTCACACTAGGCCATTAGGTAATACCTGGTAGAAAATAGACTTCTAAATCCAAACACCAAACTGTCCCATGCCTCATATCCATCATGCGGGCAGCTGGCTCTCATCAGAAACTCACCAAACGCCCATAGCAAAAAGCCCCTGTCTCTCGACAGGGGCTTTCCACTCGTTTGATGCCTGGCAGTTCCCTACTCTCACATGGGGAAGCCCCACACTACCATCGGCGCTACGGCGTTTCACTTCTGAGTTCGGCATGGGGTCAGGTGGGACCACCGCGCTATCGCCGCCAGGCAAATTCTGTTTCATTCCAACCGTCATGTCTCACTTTTTTGTGTCACATAACCACCAGAACCAATCCTAGAACAAGCTGAGTATCGTTTTTTATGAGTCACTCACAAAACACCTTCGGTGTTGTAAGGTTAAGCCTCTCGGGTCATTAGTACTGGTCAGCTCAACGTATCGCTACGCTTACACACCCAGCCTATCTACGTCGTCGTCTTCAACGGCCCTTCAGGGACATCAAGTGTCCAGGGAAGACTCATCTCGAGGCAAGTTTCCCGCTTAGATGCTTTCAGCGGTTATCTCTTCCGCACTTAGCTACCGGGCAATGCAATTGGCATCACAACCCGTACACCAGTGGTGCGTTCACTCCGGTCCTCTCGTACTAGGAGCAACCCCTCTCAATCTTCCAACGCCCACGGCAGATAGGGACCGAACTGTCTCACGACGTTCTAAACCCAGCTCGCGTACCACTTTAAATGGCGAACAGCCATACCCTTGGGACCTACTTCAGCCCCAGGATGTGATGAGCCGACATCGAGGTGCCAAACACCGCCGTCGATATGAACTCTTGGGCGGTATCAGCCTGTTATCCCCGGAGTACCTTTTATCCGTTGAGCGATGGCCCTTCCATTCAGAACCACCGGATCACTAAGACCTGCTTTCGCACCTGCTCGAGCTGTCACTCTCGCAGTCAAGCTAGCTTATGCCTTTGCACTAACCTCCTGATGTCCGACCAGGATTAGCTAACCTTCGTGCTCCTCCGTTACGCTTTGGGAGGAGACCGCCCCAGTCAAACTACCCACCAGACACTGTCCGCAACCCGGATTACGGGTCCACGTTAGAACATCAAACATTAAAGGGTGGTATTTCAAGGTTGGCTCCATGCAGACTGGCGTCCACACTTCAAAGCCTCCCACCTATCCTACACATCAAGGCTCAAGGTTCAGTGTCAAGCTATAGTAAAGGTTCACGGGGTCTTTCCGTCTTGCCGCGGGTACACTGCATCTTCACAGCGAGTTCAATTTCACTGAGTCTCGGGTGGAGACAGCCTGGCCATCATTACGCCATTCGTGCAGGTCGGAACTTACCCGACAAGGAATTTCGCTACCTTAGGACCGTTATAGTTACGGCCGCCGTTTACCGGGGCTTCGATCAAGAGCTTCGCCTTGCGGCTGACCCCATCAATTAACCTTCCGGCACCGGGCAGGCGTCACACCGTATACGTCCACTTTCGTGTTTGCACAGTGCTGTGTTTTTATTAAACAGTTGCAGCCAGCTGGTATCTTCGACTGGTTTCAGCTCCATCCGCAAGGGACTTCACCTACACACCAGCGTGCCTTCTCCCGAAGTTACGGCACCATTTTGCCTAGTTCCTTCACCCGAGTTCTCTCAAGCGCCTGAGTATTCTCTACCTGACCACCTGTGTCGGTTTGGGGTACGATTTGATGTTACCTGGAGCTTAGAGGCTTTTCCTGGAAGCGTAGCATTGGTTACTTCATCACCGTAGTGACTCGTCATCACGCCTCAGTGTTAACAATGACCCGGATTTACCAAAGTCATCCACCTTCACGCTTAAACCGGGACAACCGTCGCCCGGATAACCTAGCTTTCTCCGTCCCCCCTTCGCAGTAACACCGAGTACAGGAATATTAACCTGTTTCCCATCGACTACGCTTTTCAGCCTCGCCTTAGGGGTCGACTCACCCTGCCCCGATTAACGTTGGACAGGAACCCTTGGTCTTCCGGCGTGCGGGTTTTTCACCCGCATTATCGTTACTTATGTCAGCATTCGCACTTCTGATACCTCCAGCAGCCCTCACAGACCACCTTCGACGGCTTACAGAACGCTCCCCTACCCAACAACACCTAAGTGTCGCTGCCGCAGCTTCGGTGCATGGTTTAGCCCCGTTACATCTTCCGCGCAGGCCGACTCGACCAGTGAGCTATTACGCTTTCTTTAAATG